>CAZALJ010000074.1:0-7705 GCA_964485715.1 uncultured archaeon | reverse complement strand
AAGAGCGGATTCAAAAAAGACAATGGCAATTGACATTTTTCTTTTCTCCTAATGAGATACATTTTACTTTTTGTATTGATAGCCATTAAATTAATAGTTCACGTTCACAAGAAAGGGGGATACCTATTACTTATTTTTAAAAGTCAGTTCATTCATCTCTAATTAGAATTATTTCATATATGATTAATATCATTAAATAGTTTGCATTCCGACAAAAATAAAAAAATCATCTATCAAAGAGCCTTTCGAATCATTCCTAGCATACGATCTTTCTCAGACGCTAATTTGGTCAATTACCCCTGAATGAATTCAGAGGCTTGTAACTGAGATACTCCTCTAACCCACAAGGGCATGGATTCGCCTAACATTTTGATAGACAGATCGGGAGGAGAAATCGCTACATTTGGGCTATTGACAGAAGCCCTCTCGCGAATGGATATACCAAACGCAAATAGATTACGACTGGCATTCAAATCAGCATTTAATTCAAAGTGACAACTGTGACAACGAAAGAGGGATTGCAAAAGGCGATTGGTTTTCGATATAAAACCACAACAAGAACATCTCTGAGAGGTATGTTCAGAGGGTACTATCAGGATCAATTTACCAGTCTTTTCTGCTCGCTCTATCAGGAACTCTTGGAGTTGGTAATAAGACCAGTTATTCATCCGCTTACGCATTTTTTTATTGAGTCGTCGGTCTTTTTTCGTGTTCGTCTTTATACCAGTCAATTGTTCAATAATAATGGTATCAAAATCTTTGTTGAGAATCCATTTGGCTAATTTGCGGTTTTCTTGAGCCATAAACCGTCTTTCTCGACCACTGACACGCTTCAACTTGCGTTTAGCGGAACGAGTGCCTTTGGCTTGTAATTCTCCTCGTAATCTCTGATATTTATATTTAATTTGTTTAATATGCTTCGTAGGGTAAAAAGTATTATCAGAACATACTGCAAAACGCTTCTCTCCCATGTCCACTCCTAAAAAGCCATTAGATTCACCCGCGGGATTATCAGGAAGCTCAATCACAAGATTTGCTAACAAGCGTTTTTTGCATGTGTAGATCAATGTTAGGGATTTAATCTTACCTGAAAGATATTGGTGGAAATATTGAGGGATTTTTAACGGAAAACGCTGGCGACGATTGATTGTACAGAGCGAAATCTCTTTTTTGTCTAAAAAAACAGTGAAAGTACGCTGATTGTAATTAATCGACCCGTAATCGTTTTTGACAGGCTTTTTACAACGGAAATTTTTATTTTTTGCCAATTTCAATGAAGCAGAGGCTTGATCGCGAGCGCATTGAACAAGTGATGATTGAATCGTAGGATGCCTTTTACGAACTTTATAGTATGTTTTTTGATGCAAACGCATTCTATTGTAATCACGAATCTCCCATCCAACGTCCAAGATATACTGGACGATTTCATTATAGACCTTAATTGTCTTAACTAACAGGTCATCGTATGGCAAAGGACATTGGATAGTACGAAGCATATATTTTTTACTAGCTTTTAACTCTTTAAAAAACTTTGACACTGTTTAGTAAAAGTATTAAACGAGTTAATTTGACTGAACACCTCATGTATAACCATACTGTTTGTAATATTAATCATCATTTTGTGTGGTGCCTAAATACCGTAATCATTTCTTCACTTCTAACGAATGACTTTCAATCATCTTTTTTTTTCTACTATAACCACTTAAAGGAATATTGTTTTTCAGCATGAACTAAGTGTCATTCTTCTTGGTAATTCCTTCTATGAATGTTATTAATAATAATCATGTGTTTACTTGCCAGTTCCTTTATAAAAAGAAAGTATCGAAGATAGATGACGTAATTCCCAAAGAGAGACCATTTATACGAGATTTTGTCGACAATCTCAAAGACTTAGGTTAGAAAGTTCTCATTCAACTTTAATTGAACATTTTCTTTTTAGATAAATATTTTAAGGCGTTTCAATCAGAGGAATTTGCTGACGACCGAGGATACCTTAGATGCTTAGTAAAAACCTCGTGTATCCTTAGAAACTCCTCTTCCTCTGGAGTATTTTCCTTTAAGATGGTTGCCAATCTTCGAACAGTTTCAATTCCTTGTAATTCACCCAATTTTGTGAAAAATCGGTCATAGGTGCTTGCATCAGCTTCTGCTAAAATATCACCAATTCTGGTATAATAATCCTCTGAAATTTCGGGTTTTGATAATAAATCTATCAATAAAGGAAAACTAATTAAGTTCCGAGACAAACACACCTGTTTAATTACTGTCTGCTCTTCATCGGGTGCCTTCTCTAGATACTCAATAAGTATCTTAAATGATTCCTCATTATTCATTTCTTGTAGAGCATAAATTGTTTGTAATTTCGTATATTCTACAGCTGTATCGCTAGTTAACACGCTTTTTAATATAGGAATAGAATCAGTATGTCCTATTTTTCCTAAGACATCAACAAGTCCACATACGCACACACACTCACACTTCTCTCTACCCTCATTACACTTAAAATCAGGCACACAATTATCAATTGCACTAATTAGATAAGGTATTGCCATTTCCCCATAACGAACAAGAATAGCTCGTATATAACGATCCATCTGTTGATCATATTGACTGACCATTGCTATTAGTGGTTCGATTCCACTCTCATTGTTCATTTCTTTCAGTGCATATCCCGCCGCAACTCGCGCTCCAGGATCTAGACTGTCATTGGTTAGAGCCTCGTACATTTTCATACCAGCTGGTGCTGCATGTTCTTTCATTCCAGCTAGGATGAATGCTAGATCCTGTTTGCTGTATCGTAGAAAATCAAAACGTGTTTTTTCCAGCGACGTTTTCCTCAAAGCAGCTTGTGTATCAGGCGCAACATCGTATACTTCCAATATTGATGGAATCCGTTCAGGCCAGCAAGCTTCCCACATGGGTTCTTTATGACATTTCTCGAAAATTGATAACTCAAAAGGAATGATTTGTTCAGCGATACAAGAGAAAGTAAGACGTTTTCGCTGAAGAAATGGACATTTTTTCCGGTAATTCATATAAGGTACACTGGTACGCCTCGAAGCTGCATTATATGCCAAAATTTCGAGCCACCGACTAATAACAAAAGCAGTAAGGGGTATAACGAAAAAATACAAAGCAACGAAAATGATGATTAGTCCAAATAACCAACCAAAAGTCGCAATTAAGAAATTAACCGTAAGAGCCAATATGATCCATATTGTAATGGTAATCAATGTGGTCAGAAAAGTATTCATTAAATCATTTGAAATACTTGGTGTAACATCAATTGTAGAGCTGGGTATAATTTCAGGTTGTTCTGATGCCATATATCATTGCTCCTTAAACCACACAGGAGAAAGAAGAAAAATTCTACTTTGGTTACCCAAGAATAATGATGTTTTGAATTTTTTGAATTGTACTTTTGAGAAAATAAGGAATAATATGAAAGAGCGAAAAATAATGAAGTAAGTTTTCTTGACCTAAATCTATTTTCTTACTGTTTGAAACGATGAGAATCAATTCTTATCTTCAACATGACACAGAAAATTCATATTAGAATTTTCCACTCGTTAATTAGGCTCTTCCTAATATACTGACTTGATTATCATATGAGAATTATTCAATAAAGGTCTACTAGAAAATAGTTTGATTTAATAATAATTGATACTTGAATAAATTGTGTAGTTAGCTGACCATTTTATCGCCAAACCATGATTATAATTGCTAAAGCTGGCTTTCATCTGATATCACTTATAATTATATAATCAGTTGTCATATAATGTTCATGGTACACACGAAGCTCCTTTTCTTCATTTGAAAAGAATTTTTAGGAATTATGAAGATTACCAGATTGATGGGGTTGCAATAGCTGCTGATGCCCAGGGGATATAACTTTTTTAATATGATAATACTAACTAGAATAGGTAATTTAAAAGTCAATAAAAAGCTTGAGAGAAAGCAATGAAATTCACGACCAGATTAGGAAGTATAGGAATCTTATTAGTTGTGATGATATCAATAGGATTATCACAAGCAAGAGTCTCCGAACCAATACTTACTTGGCAAGTAAAAACAGGAGATACTATCAAGCTTATCTATACTAAACTCTACGTAGAAGGTGAATCAGCTCAGAACATCACATACTGGAATGAGAATGATGAACCAATAAATGTTACCATAACTAAAGGAACCACTCTAGAATTTGTAATCACTTACTTAAACACTTCAGTAGAAAATCCAGAGGTAAGAGGGAAAACAATAATTAACGGAGAAGTAACTACAAAAGAACGTTCGTGGCATCAATTAAATCCAAACGTTATAATCGTTCCAACAATCGACAACAAGACATATTGGGAAGAATGGTGTCGCCTTAAAAACTCCGAAATGAGAATCGAAGGATATAGAATTGAGGGTGATTTACTGGTTTATGATCCAGGCATAGAGGGAGAGAAAAGTGGACTTGCCATTAAGATAATAAGGAAACGAAATTGGAAAACAGGGTGGTTAATATATCAATACATGCAAGGATGGAGAGTTAATGAAATGATTGAAGAATTGGAAATTGTAGCAGAGGAATACTTAGCTTCAAAGAGTGTAAGTGCTACACCTGGAATGCTTTCAACAGTAATTGGATTTTTTATTGCTGTTATTATTTCAAATAAGCATCATACAAGAAAAGAAGAATAAGATAAAGACGAGTACAAAGTCTAACACAGTTTTATATTAGATCAGTGATGCGCCGTGATAGGAAAACACAGAGCTATAAGTATCAACTATCCTCCTTCTTCTTTTTTTCCTTCTCGATCTCACAAATACTACAAAACACTGGTAATCAATGATGTGTTTTATTTTCACGATTTGATGTTGGTTAAGCGACATTGGATTATCATAAATGAACGTCGTCAAACCTTTATTTGACGACACAATTTCTACTCAACCCATTTATTTCTCATAAAAGCTTTGAAGATTTTCTATCTCTTTCATAACTAAAATATTGAAAAATCAGCAATGATATCGGATTTATGTAGGATCGTTTTTTTAATAGGCAAGATTAATTGGTAATGAAAGATCGCATTGTTTATTACTTAACATGGGTATTCCCATTTATAGCACAAATGTCTTGAAACTCATTATTATATCAAAAGTGGATGAATTATGACTACGTCCACAAAACATTACCTTATAATTGGAGATTGTACAAAAGCTAAGAACATTCTCGAATTACCAGCTATTGATCTTTTAGTGACCTCACCTCCATATTTTAATGCGCCTTTTGATTATAATGAACTTTTTCACAATTATGAGTCGTTCTTAGATATGATGTCGAATTTTGGAGAACTTTACTTCAAAGCTCTAAAGCCTGGGGGTATTTTTGGGCTCAATATTGATGATATGCTTATAAAAGGTATTAAATATCCAATTATCTCTGATACAATAAAAATATTGTCCAATATAGGCTATCATCTAAAAGGAAAAATCATTTGGAAAAAACCTGAGGGATATATCCGCATTAGTAGGCGAAGTGGGGTTTTATTACAAAATCCCTATCCTATGTACTTTTATCCTGATAATTTACTCGAAGTTATCTTAATTTTTCAGAAACCTTCTCACAGGAAATTTACAAACAATGAGACAATCTATTTTGAGGATATTTGGGAGATAACTAATGTCCTACCTTTGAAAGGACGTCTTGAAACTGATATTGCTGCATTCCCAGATGAATTACCTGAAAGACTCATCAAGATTTTTTCTAAAAAGGGATCATGGGTTTGTGACCCGTTTCTTGGGTCGGGAACCACAATGAAAGTTGCACGTGAGTTAAAGCGGCATTCAATTGGAGTAGAAATTCTAGAAGAACTTCTACCTATAATTCAAAAAAAATCTGGGTTCACTCCTGAGAATTTATTGAGCTATATCGATTCTGATCAATTAATATTAGATGTTCTCAAAAAAAATGAAAAGTTTGATGAAAATAACAAGAATGGCAAAATTACAACTCATTCATTACTCCCACATGCTTCAAAAGGAGAAAAATCAACCACTAGCAACTATAAACACCATTTACTGCTCTTAGACTGCAGAAATATGGATAGGACAGCCCTTCGCGAGGAATTCTCAAAATTACTTGACCAATTATTTCCTGGCCGGATATTGGTTGTCTTTTTTGAATCATTGTACAATTCAGAGGATAAAATTACTCTTCATCAGTTAACTGATCATATTATGCTCCACGGCTTACGATTACGTGACAGAATAACCGTTAGACATCGACCTGAGGGACAATGGGATATAATAACTCAGTTTTCATCAAAGGTTGTTTTTCATCATTGTTACTATGAAGTTTTTCTCTTCCAAAAAGGAAAATTTGATTATAAAAGTAAATCTAAGCAAGAAAGACTGGAGTGTCTTATTGATAAGAAGCAATTCCAAAAAGAAAAATGGTATTTAACTTTGTGGGATTTTAGAAACCATCTACGAAATGAATGCGATTCGATTGTGATAAAGAGGTTACTAGAGTTATTTCTTTTCAATGATGAAGTCGTTGGCTCAAATATCACCCAAATATCTTGTCCAAGGAGAAGATTCACATTAGAGTATCTCTCACTGATATAATCTTGACATTAAATGGCAAGGAGCAGATAATTAATGCCGAAGATGTGGAATCCAGAATTATTAACGCTTGATCTAACCGAAGAAAAAGTATTACCGAAAGAACCAATTGAAACCGAAGTTGTCGAAAATTTTCTTGGTGGTCGTGGAATCACGGTTTATCTTGGTTATCATTCAATTCCAACAGATGCTAGTCCACGTGGGCCCGATAATGCAGTGATTTTCGGAACAGGAATTCTTACTGGGACATTGTTTCCGTCAGCAGGTATGGCAGTTGCCACATTTAAATCTCCTCAGACAAACACACTATTTACTTCAGTAGCGACAGGACGTTTCGGAGCAAGTTTGAAACAGGTCGGTTTAGACTTTTTCCAAATATCAGGATGTGCTAAGACTCCTAAGTATATTTTAATAGATGAATTTGCTGATGTAACACTTGAAGATGCTGAACCAATTTGGAAAAAAACTGTACCCGAATCTGATGACTGGTTACGAACAAAACATGGGAATAATGCGAGTATCGCAACAATTGGTTTTTCGGCTGTTAACCAAGTGACATTTGCAGGAGTAGCGGTTGACCGAATCCACTATTTTAGACGAGGAGGTTTAGGAGCGGTCTTTGCATCAAAAAACGTCAAGGCAATTGTAATCACAGAATCCCCCCAAATTAGAGAATTAGAGGGATTGTCATCGGAATTTATTGATCAATTTAACCGATCTCTTAAGCAAACTCCTTGGTTTAAAATGCTTCATAATCGAGGGACATTTTCAATAGTATTTTCTGTTATTGAAAAAACTGTTCTTCCAGCAAAAAATTGTTCTCGTCTATTACAGCTAGCCCCCGAAAGAATATCTTCCTTTGAGGGTTATGGAGAACCATTGCAATGTTGGCAGTGCACGATACGATGTCAACGGAATTCATACCAAGATTTCGTGGCATTGGGACCAAATCTAAAAATTGTAGACATGGAAAAGATACAAAAAGCCATTGAATCTTGTGATAATGAAGCTTTGGATCCTCTTTCTACTGGGGCGGCTCTAGCTTCCTTATTTAACATTCAAGAAGACCGTAGAAAATTATTAGATATTGATCTTG
>CAZALJ010000073.1:0-7735 GCA_964485715.1 uncultured archaeon | reverse complement strand
TCTTAATAAAAATCAGAAATTAATTAAATTTGTGATGAAATCAGATTGTCAATACAAAAATATTTGAATATTAATTCTAAAACGCTCCTCACCACTCAAATACAGTTGTAGGGAAAAAACATGTTCAAAAATTTGTCTTATGAAGTTTCGGATGGAATTGCTACAATTACCTTTACTCGCGAAAAAGCCCTTAATGCGCTAAACGCAGAGACAGTAAAAGAAATAGAACAGGCTATAGAAAAAGTAAAGGATGAAAATATCCGAGTTCTTGTATTTAAAGGATCAGGAAGAGCTTTTATTGCAGGTGCTGACATTAATGAGTTTACAGGTAAAACAGCCGCTGAAATAAAATCATTCTCTTTAAATTTGCAACGAGCCTTAAACAAAATTGAACTCCTTCCAATACCGGTGATTGCAGCTATCAACGGGTTCTGTTTAGGAGGGGGTTGTGAATTAGCTATGGCTTGTGATTTAAGAATCGCTTCAACTAAAGCCCTTTTTGGCCAACCCGAGATAAAATTAGGCATAATTCCAGGCTCAGGTGGAACACAACGTCTTCCTCGCCTAGTTGGCAAGACCGTGGCCAAAGAAATGATTTTCCTTGGAGATAATGTGAGTCCTGAAAGAGCTTTATCCATCGGACTTGTAAATAAAGTAGTTGATCCAGAAGAGCTAGATTCTACTGTTAATGAACTTGCTAGTAAACTAGCTAAAGGGCCAAGTTTTGCATTATCACAAGCAAAGGAGGCTATCGATCGAGGTACAGAGATGAGCTTGTTGGATGCCATACAAATGGAAGCTAATGTTTTCTCACTCTGTTTCTCCCATGAAGATATGAACGAAGGTGTCTCTGCATTTCTAGAGAAGAGAAAAGCGAATTTCAAGTAGCTTTGTGTTATCTTTTTTTTTCCTTCTAAATTTTCTTCCTTCTAACAGTTATTGTACCAGTTACTAGAATAAGAGTCAGTATAATATAAAAAACTTCAACTCCAGGAGCATGTTTCGAAGTTGTCGTAGTAGAAGTAGGTATTATTGAAGTTGTCGCACTACTTAAAGGTTCAGTATAGAAAACGATGTTTACCGGCGTAATATAGTTGTCTATTTGTATTCCATCAATCGAAACAACAGATATGGATGCTTTAACACTGAATTGGTAAGGAGGGGTACTAGAGGAGAAGATCTCAGAGAAAGTGAAAGGAATGGTGCTATATATAATACCTGTAGCAGTAGGGGTGTAAGAGGCTACTTTATCAAGAGAAGTAGTACTTTTATCCCAAAAAACTTCTAATGAAACTTCCAGTGAGTGAGCAAGGATTTGATGTACAACTATGGCAATATTTGCTTCCAATATATCAGGTATCCTATCGTTATTGCTGTCACCTTGAGTGATTCTAATATATCCGAGAGACAAAGGTTGAGTCATAAAAAACTCTCTAAGATCATATTCTTTTTCTAAAAACAATGGTTGAGTCGACACAACGAACATTCCTTCATCGTCAGATGAATATAAGGGCACTATAAAAATTTCAATTATTGGCAACATATCTAAATCATCAGCTTCCTTATAACTGGTTAAAAAATAGTAATAGGGAATAGATAATAAGATATTATGCGTGTCTTGTGCGAAATGCTTTGATGATAATGAAACGCTCCCTAAACGGGCCTCGTAATAGTTATTTAATTGAGCATGAATTTTTGCGGAAAAATTATAATATTTTGCTTGACTTATATTAATTAGCAAAGATAATACAATTGTATCAAATTTCCCGTCCTTATCTTCATCCAACGCATAATCAGAGATGACAGCTAAGGCCTGTAAGGGTAGACTGTATTTGAAAGTACTCTTGTTTATTAACATGTGTGGAAGGTTTAACCTTGACTTGTATGAAGATTCTAAGTTAATAATAGAAATATTCCCAAAAAAAGATTCATCGAAAGCATTTCTTACAATAGTTTTTGCAGAAAAAAAGAATGAATAACTATAATTACCTAGTTTACTCACATTCATTCTGGTCGTGTTTCTAATATTCTGTGTTGAATAATCGTTCTTCGAGAAAAGATCTATACCTAAATCATATGTTCCTACTTTGTTAATTCCTATCGAAATATTGACTAAAAGACCAGAATTATCCATTCTAATCTGTGGTGACTTGATGAAGAAAGCAGCAACATAAGCAGCATAGTCTTCGTAGTTGACCCTGGGTAATACTCCCGTATGAAAAGTAAAATCAATTAAGGATAGATTATTTTCTTGGAAACGATGTCTAAGGCCACCTTGACGATCAGGGAAATAAATACTTGCAGTATATAATTCAAGACTACCAATATAACTAGAATTAAACAGATCCTCTGCTTCAATTTTGAAATTAATATTAGTTGAACCTTCATTAATTCGTTTAGTAAAATTAACAATTTTTGAGAAACTCCCTTGAACAGGTTCATAGTCACGGACATCGAACTCAAAAATGACGTCAACTAGAGATGTCGAAGTTACTTCCCATAAAATCTCTATTCCCGCATCAATGGAGTTTTCAAATTTCGTACTACCAAGAAACGACGAAAACCACACTACCGAAGATTCAAAATCAGAAGCTGTATATTCCTTGGTCACATAAGGAATATACAGAGTAAATTCATATTTTTCAAATGTAATACCCACGCTTGGGAAGAAAAATGGCCCTGATAGATCATGAGCTTTAAGTATTCTTGCGTCAAAGTCAATCCAGAAAGTATTGATTCCTTGATCTAGTGTTACACGTTTTTCAGAGGAATTTACGAGGACCATTGTTTCGTTTGGGTAACTAAATGGATGCCCTGTAAAAGCAACTATTTTTGTATTAATTTTTGAAGTGATATTAAATTTCAACCGAATAGTATCATCCTTTCCATTGCTGTCAGAATCAAAAGGATAATCTATAACTGTAAAATCGATGATTGAATCACAATTTGTTAGTGTTTCTTTTGTTATTCCGCTGAATATAGGGATATGGTACCTATACCATGATCCAACAATACCAAATACGGCGATATCACTTAAATTTTTGAATTGCTGAGCAATGAACTCTATTGTAACAGGGATTAAACCTACTTGTGAAACACTAAAAGTCTCTTTCTCGTAAGCTAGAAGTTCGTTCTGATTTTCATTATAAATCGGAATACCAATTCCATAAGCTCCAGATGTTGAGAATTCGAATTCCAGTTCAACCTTGATTTTTTCTGGAACTTTATTTCCATCCATGTCTTCTTTTTCAACATTATATGAAATTAAACGATTATCAAGTGGATCAAATGAGGTGTAATTGTAGATAGAGGTCGTATAAACCTCAAAATCGTAATTCAATACCAAGGAAAAATTACTTCTTCCCAAAGCCAAATCGTTTATGATATAAGATCCATTATACCCAGATGATTCCAATATTCCTCCTGGGACTGAAATGGTTAAATCCTGAACTCCTTCAGCTAGAGTTAAATTCAACCAATCCCACATAAAGACGTACCGCCCGAAATAATAGCCAGAACGATTTTGAGCAATCGAATACCAAAAATTATACTTACCAGCTTTTGAAACATTGACCTCAATTGAGAATGCTAATTCATCATACAAATCATCTGAATCGAGATCGGATGTACTACTCTCTATCTTTCCAGTTAAATATGCAGGCGGAAAAACCGATAGTGATCCTTCATTTTTTTCTTGAACAAGTAATTTATATTTTCCAGGGGTTTTATCTTCTATTCTTATAAAATAGTTTCCAGTACTTTGTGCTTTAAATATTGCCTCTTCAGGAAGATGACCCCCTTTTGTGCTTCGGTTAAAAAAAGTTCCATTTTCGTCTGTAATAAAAAGATTAAGGTTCCCAGTAAGGTTAGAAAGTACTATAGAATAGACATGATCCTTGACTACAGGGAATGAATAAAGATCTCTATCCCATTTGTGAATTTCTCCCGCAATAGGGGTTCCAATATTCAGGGGAAGAGCACCAAAATAGGTTTCGCCTGCGTCTGTTCCGCTATCTGCGTCATTACTTATCACATCGGGTTGAAGATAAAGGGTGACATTATAATAGATTTTACTTCCGTTTTTAACCATGATGACTCCATTCATGGCAGAATTAGGCATAGTAATGTTCACTCTAGCCCTAACCCATCCCTCTGTATCTAAGTCTACTAAAGAAACATTTGCATGTGGTTGAAGAGATGAAGTTACATTGAATGTATTAAAAGATTGGTTGAGAAATATATCTAATTGATATTCAAATAATTCTCCTGGACTAAGTATTAATGGAGATGAGTTAATAAAGGAAGGATATGCGAAAACCGATGGAGCTTGTGGAGATTGAAGATATTCAAGTGCAGCAGAAGCGTTTACTAGTCCAGCTCCTTGAATAAAGACATGTCTACCCATATCAGATGCTGTACTCAACATTGCACTTCTAATTTCATCTGGACTGGCTCCTGGTTCGGCTGAGAGGAGAAGTGCTACTACTCCAGCTACAGCTGGAGCTGACATTGAAGTTCCACTAGCTATGGTATATTGCCCTCCTGGTTCTAAAGAGAGAATTCCTCTTCCTGGTGCAACAATATCTGGGTCAACAACGCCATTAGGAGAAGGACCCCTACTGGAAAAAAATGTCACATCGTTGTACACATCTGAAGCACCCACCGTTATTGTTCTCGATTCCATTCCAGGACTAGAAATACTGCCGGGTTCTGGCCCACTGTTTCCAGCAGAAGCAATGACCATGACACCATTTTCCCAAGCTGCATTTATAGCTTCCTCAAAAAGAGGATCAGAGTCTCCTGGTAAACCACCAAGAGACATTGATATTACGTTGGCACCATTAGAAACAGCCCAATCTATTCCTTTCACAATCCAGCTAGTATATCCTCCGATTGTTTTGTCAAGAACTTTTCCATTCATAAGGTAAGCTCCAGGGGCTATTCCTTTGAGGTAACCATTACCTGCAGCAATCCCTGCAACATGGGTACCATGAAAATGATCATCCATGGGACTCGTATCATTGATACCATCACGGTCAAAATCAATGAATGAGGCCTCTAGGATGACCTTTGGATCTATTGTAGAATCATCATTGTCAATATCATCTAAATCAGGATGTGTTTTGTCAATACCTGTATCAAGAATAGCGATCGTTACTCCTGAACCATTTACGCCAATATCTTGTAAATATCGTGCTCCAACGATGTTCTCTGAAGGAAATGTGGCAACATCAAATGAATCCCAGTCTTCTTCAATGAGAGGAATATGTTCATCTAAAAATATTCCATTCACGCCAGGGATTGATTTGACATCGTTTACCGATTTTAATGTGGTTTTCACAATGGCAATCGGCATTGAATTCAATAATTCAGCATTATACTTGGAAAATACTGTATTTTTCATCTTTTGATAAGAGATAAAGGAAACTAAGAGTTTAACTTGTACATCATCCCATGAATATCTGGGTGTTGTTTGGAATAATTCCACTAATGATCTAGAAAGGCTTATATGTTTTCGTTCAGAAGTTTCAAGATACTGAGTCAATGATCTCCCTCCTACAAATTTACCATAATCACTCCAAGCATTATATTCTTCGGAAGGATCATTTACTTCGTTATTAGTATCAATTGATGGCACTCCATCATTTATTATTGATTTAACTTGTGATGGGATTTGCTTTTGAGACAAAATTACTGGTATGATGACATGTATAAAAACAATAAAAATTAATAAAAAGGAGATTCTCCTCCTTAACTTACAATAAAAAGTCACAATATCATTCTTCCAACGCATTATAGAAACTCAATGATTTGAATTCCCTCTGCTATTAAAAAATTTTAGATAAGAATTTAGAATTTCTAAGCTTAATTAGCCCATATTAATTTAAAGCAAATCTATTTTGTGCTATAATAAAAAAGAATACTAAAATTCAATTTTTGACTTAAAGAGCAGTCAGAATTGAAATGAATCCGAATCAACTGAAAATGTAAAATAGTGAAAATGATGAGTAAAAACCAAAGAAATCAATTTTTTGTATCTAGTTCTCTAATTTGCATAATTTTTATTGTATCTGGTGTATCTGGGTATGATTTTACCATTGAAGATTTTTGGGAAGAGGGAGGTGTCCTATATTTTGAAATGGATTATGAAGAAGACCTCCCAGGTTCCATTGCAGATATTGAATCTACCTTTGATGGAGCCTACGTATACAATGGTAGTACATTGGAAGGCAACTCGGTTTTCAACGTCACTTTAACCAAACGTGCCCAAGAGTTTCTCCTTATAGAGTATTCAACATCTCTTGAACCACTTTTTTTCTTTCGCGTTGTCTATCCATTTGAGAATGGTGATGAACTCGATTATAATTTTACTGTATCTAATGGTGCTATTGATTTCTTTGTATTTAACATGAGCCAGTATAATTTATGGTTTGAAGGGAATGATACTCAATCACTACAAGCTATTAACGCAGTGTATACTGACGGAGAAGCAAGTGGGACAGTATTTTTTTCTACCTCTGACTATTACTATTTTATTTGGTATAATGACCCTAAATATAATGATAATGAAATTACTCTTCAGCTACGATTAGATGCAAGAATTGTGGAGAAGTCCACTAGAGAGGTAATTGAATTAAACCCCACTACACTTGAATCAACTGAAGGGAATAAAATCGATGATTTTGGCATAGATACATCAGATTGGGTAATTGATAAGGAAATATCAATCGAGATAGACGAAAGAGATGTTTATTTCTCTATTGTACGCGAGGTAGACTTCACAATTTCTTATAATAATGAAACAGTAGAAATTCCTTGTTGGATTCTCGAAGTAGAAGACTATAGAAGAACATTTATTGAGGAGGAAACTTATAGCATAAATGCAGATATATCAATTTGGAAAAGTAAATTCTCTGGAATAACTCTGAAAAGTGTCATAGATATTGATTTTTTCGATACTAATGATACAATATTTGCTACAATATTTGATAAATTTACAGTGAAATCTGCGGATAATGTACTCCTCATTCCTAAATCATCCAGAGTAATATTTCCTATCATCCCAACAGTAATCGCACTTCTCGTGCTCTTTCGATTCAAGAAGAAACAAAAGTGATTAAAAACCGTAAATTCCATGAGATTTTAAGGAAAACAGTATTTCTAATTTTTATTCAATGTGATTTCTAATGGGTTTATAGAAGAGCTTTCACAAGACCCCCGTCAATCTGAATAGCTGTTCCTGTTAAATGACTGGCTTTTTCAGATGCTAGGAATACAACCACGTCAGCAAACTCTTCTGGTGTGGCTATCCGTCCCAAAGCATTTTGTTGTGCCCACTTTTCGATCATTTCATCGGGTTCTATTCCCTGCTCAGCCGATAAAGCGGTAGCAAGCTGCTCAATTCGTTTTGTTTGAGTGTAGCCTGGACAAACTATATTCACCAGTATATTATTCTTTCCAAATTCATTGCTTACGCTCTTTGCTAATCCAGCGACCCCTGCTCGAGCAACATTCGATAGAATGAGACCTTGGATAGGCTGTTTCACAGCGACACTTGTAATCATGATAATTCGACCTGCATTATGTTTAATCATGTAGGGAATGACCTCTTTACACAAGTAGATTGTGCTCATCAGATTCAAATCGATCGCTTGTTTCCAATCTTCAACTGAAAAATCCAAAAAATTTCCTGATGGTGGCCCTCCGCAATTAGTGACCAGAATGTCAATCTTAC
>CAZALJ010000072.1:1689-7812 GCA_964485715.1 uncultured archaeon | reverse complement strand
CATGGATTATTCGTGATCATCCCTCAAAAGTGTTGGAAATTGGTACAGGTGCCTCGGCTATTTTGGCTTTGATGTTTGCTAAAATTGGTTGTTATGTAGAGGCAACAGAATTAGATGAAATTGCTTATCAAAGTGCAAAAAATAACATTAGACTTAATGGTTTAGGTTCAAGAATTGTTATAAAAAAGGTTCAAGATAACGATCATATTCTTCGGAGTTATTTTAATTCCTTATCCAGATTTGATGGAATAATCTGCAATCCACCCCAATATGACAGGAATTATTTTAAACACCGTCAATCATTTAGAAAAGGTTTTCTCGGACAGGAATTTGAGCTAGTAGGAGGTAAAAAAGGTCACGAATTTATTATTCGGTTAATAGAGGAAATAAAGACGTTTACAAATCCTCCAAGCCTCTATTTTCAATTGACTGTACCTAATTTACAAAAAATTGTCAGTTCTTATCTGCAAGATAAGAGTTATTCATTTATTAAGGAATATAATACTATTGGCACCAGACAACGATATTACTTCAAAGTAGATTGGTATTCTTCGAATTCTTAGGATATAAAGATAATATTAACTGAATTAGGAAAATAAGTTGGATTCAGCCTACTATTAATACCTAGTTTCACAATTTTTGCCCCTTAAATCTTATTGCATTCTTCTAAGATTTCTACTGCTCTTCTCAGATGTGGAATAACAATTGATCCACCAACAACTAGTGCAACATTGAATGTTTCGTAAAATTCCTCCTCAGATACACCCAATTCATGGCACTGTAAGATGTGATAAGTGATACAAGCATTGCATCGCAGAACAAGACTAGCTACCAGCCCCAGCATTTCTTTAACCTTAGACGGTAGAACTCCCTTATCATAAGCCCGTGAATCTAGAGCAAAAAACCTTTTAATTCCCAAATTTCCTTTTTCCAGTATGGTCTCATTCATTTTTTCTCTATAAGAACTGAACTCCTCAATTTTAGACATGAAACTCACCTCTTATTTTCTTTTTACAATAGGGATGTTATCTAATGTTTTTTGCTTTTCAGTTTAAATGATGATATTTTAATGTGATAAGTGCTAATTCATTTTTACAACAATTTAGAATTAGTTGATTTCCTTTTTCTCCATTAGAAATTACGTAAATATGGAGAATAATTACGGATTGCCTAAATAGCTATAACAAATTCTTGAGAAGAGAATAAATGTATTCTGATCAGCAAAATCTGGATTTAATTAAGCAATTTCTTTATAAACGGGGTTTTGCTGACATCAGTTCCTACAAAGAGAAGTACTTAAGCCGCCGTTTAGCCATTAGAATGAGAAGGAGAAATTGTAAAACGTATGAAGATTATTATGATACTTTAATCCAAAATGAAACAGAGATTAATATGCTCAAGAAGAGCCTTTCGATTAATGTAACTGAGTTTTTTCGAGACCCAGATACCTGGGATGAATTTCTACGTCTATTTAAATCCTATATAAAGGGAATAAGTATAAGAGTATTATCCCCTTCACTTCGTATTTGGAGTGCAGGCTGTGCTGTAGGGCCTGAACCGTACAGTATTGCTTGTATTGTTCACCACAACCTAGGTAACCAATTATTAAAATATAATGTTAAGATCTATGCAACTGATTTTAATGAGGAGCTTCTACAAATCGCTAGAAGAGGGATCTACGAGGGAGAGGTTATAGATAATATTCCCAAGGATTTCTTATTGAAATATTTTGAGCTATTTGGCAAGGGACAACGAGTGAAGTATAATATTCGAAGAATGGTTGATTTTTCCTATCTGGATTTATTAAAGGATAAATTCGCATTTCCAAAATGTAATGTTATTTTTTGCCGAAATGTGTTAATTTACTTCTCAAAAGACATTCAAAAGAGTATTTTTAGAAAATTTTATGACCTTTTAATTCCTGAAGGATTTTTAATCCTTGGAAGAACAGAGATTCTTTCTTCATCCTTTCGAAAATGCTTTGATGTTTCTTCATTAAGACATCGAATCTATCAGAAGAAGCTAGATTCTGAACCTCCACCAATCAAAAAAAGAATAAAGCAAAAACGGAATTTAAAATGTTCAAAGTGTCGACAAAAGTTTGATCGTCTTGTTGATCTCAGACTACATGAGAGAAAAAATACATGTAATCAATATCGATGTCAATTCTGCCCAAAAACTTTTGATAGCGAGGTTCGTTATCGGGCTCACTTGAAGTATTTCCATTAATTGCTCCCATTTCTTAGAGAAAGGAAAAAAGAAAAATAATTTGGACTAAGTCTTAACCTAGTATTCCTTGACAAATTCTGCCTTACTTGGTTTCTCAGGTTCATGTGCATAAGGTTGGTCCATAATTAATGCTTTTTCTCGTTCAAATTCCTCTGGAGTAATCACTCCTCTGTCAAGTAATGCTGCTAGCCTTTCTAAGCGAGAAATGCGATCACTTCTTCCAGAAGTAGCAAAAGCTTTGTCAACTGTGCGAGATAGTTCTTTATCGACAACTATTGCTGCTTTTCCAATAAGGAAAGTTACTGCTAAGAGTAGAAAACCTACTGCAAGTAAAATCAATCCTACTACGAGCAAGATTAAGCTTGCTAAAGCAGGATCTGTGATTGTTGTAGAACCAGCCATTATAATTTCATTTTCTAGAAGTTCTGGAAATGCTATTGGAACCCAGCATAATGCTGTTATGAGGCCCCCTGCTAATGAAAGCGCAAAACCTGTGACTCCCAAAACAAATAGAATTAATAGTACAAAAAAAACCTGCTATCCCTCGGTATGCGAGTTTAACTAACCCTGAACTAAGATCACTCATATTGAATCACCATACGAAGTTAAATTGATTGAACCAGATTTAATATTTATAAAACTCTTTCTTTGAAGGAGCCTTTTCTAGAGGTTTATTATTCCATTCCCCCGAAACTCGGAGAATCTGTTAATAAACCTCCAAAATAATTATAAATATTTCATAAGAAGTTATTCTACCCTCATGATGAAACATATGGCTGAAATCAATAACTACAAAAAACATTTTATGTAAAAATTGATGTTATTATTCATTGTAAGGAATATAGAGCAAAATTCTTTAAAAAAATATTTTGGATTAGCATAAATGATTAAAATGAAGTCAAGGTTCGAGACAGCTAAATATTGCTTTTTTTTGAGCATTATATTCCTTGTTGTTTTCTTATCATCCTATAATTGTTATACATCTATTGGTGTTTTGTCAGAAGGAAGTTACAAAACTATCCCTGTTTCTGAGGCAAAAAATCTTATTGATAATACTACAGATTTATTTATTCTTGATGTACGAACTCCTTCTGAATTTAAAGACGGTCATATCTCAGGGGCTTATTTAATTCCTCATACTGACATTATGGATCGTCAAGATGAGCTTCCAGCTAATAAAACTCAACCAATTCTTGTTTATTGTAGATCAGGTATTCGTTCTGCTACTGCTAGTACTACTCTTGTCTCACTGTTGTATACTCAGATTTATAACATGGAGAAAGGCTTTAATGAATGGAAAAGTGCTGGTTATCCTTATAAAACTGGTCCTTTTATTAAACCAACTACAAATACAACAATAGAATCCTCGACAGATGGTCAAACAACTTCTTCTTCAACGACTCCATTAATTTCACCAGCTTTTGAGCTAGTATTAGCTATTCATGCAATTGGTCTATTACTCATAATTTATAAAAAACGGCTATAAATATTCCTTCTTCTCTCAACTGAAGTAAAAACTTGTCTTATGTGCCTCGAACATTGAGAAACAGCCTATTTTTACAAAAGATTGAATTTCATTACACTATAAACTAAATATTCATTGTTAAAGAAAAATATTCTTAACTAATAACAAAGGTTTTTTACTTTTCATTTGAGTTTAATACGACTTTGATTTACTTTTCTTTGGAGAACAAATTGAATGAAATCACCCCAAACTTTTGATCGTCTCTCCACAGAAGCTCCTTTTATGAAATATCGACAAGGAGGAATTTTACTTCATCCAACTAGTTTACCAGGGATTTTTGGAATTGGAGATCTTGGATCAGAATTTTATCGTTTTGTCGATTTTTTACATTCAAACAGGCAACAATTGATGCAGATTTTACCGCTTGGTCCAACGGGTTATGGAAACTCTCCTTATCAGTCATTTTCAGCCTTTGCAGGGAATCCATTATTGATAAGTCCTGAAAAACTTGTAGATATTGGGATATTAACATCTGACGAAATTGTACTACCAAAGTTCCCGAAATCACGGGTTGATTACAAGAAGGTAATAGCTTTTAAATGGAATTTATTGCTTCAGGCTTTCACAAATTATTCCAAAAGGAGCCCATCAGCGTTACGAGAACAATTCAAAGCTTTTTTGAACAAACATCATTATTGGTTGGAAGAATACGCCCTTTTCATGTCAATTAAAGAAGCTCATGATTTAAAAGCATGGAATACATGGGAAGAGCCACTCAAATCACGTAAAACATCTGCTTTGTTATCCTGGAAGAGAAATTATCAAAAAGAAGTAGAATTTCATAAATTCACTCAATTTATCTTCTTCTATCAATGGAATGAAGCTAAAAAATATGCCCATAAGAAGAAAATAAGAATAATTGGCGACATTCCAATATTCTTAGCATATGACTCCGCAGATGTCTGGGTAAATTCCCACCTTTTTTATCTAGATAAATACGGAGAGCTAGAATACGTTGCAGGTGTTCCACCAGATTATTTTTCTGAAACAGGACAGCTCTGGGGGAATCCTATCTTTCGTTGGAATCGTATGAAAGCAAATGGCTATAAATGGTGGATTCAGAGAATCAAACATAGTTTTTCACAAATCGACATTCTTAGAATTGATCATTTTCGAGGATTTGAGGCGTATTGGCGGATCCCTGCGGATGAACCTACAGCCATCAATGGAAAATGGGTACCTGGTCCAGGAATTGAGTTGTTCATTGAATTAAAAAAAGCACTGGGCCCTCTCCCTATCATTGCTGAGAACCTAGGAGTTATCACCCCTGGAGTTGTCGAATTACTCCAGCAAAGTGGGTTTCCAGGTATGCGAGTATTACAATTCGCATTTGGGTTGGAAGAAGAGGAATTTAAAGAAAATGAATACCTTCCCCATAACTATATTCCTAATACTGTTGTTTATACTGGCACTCACGATAATGACACAACTCTAGGATGGTTTAAGACAGTACCTAAAGAAGTTCAAACTGAAGTTTTAGAGTATCTTAGCTCCAATGATGAGGATATAGTTGGTGATTTGATTCGTTTGGCTTGGAGTTCTGTTGCAAAAATAAGTATAATTCCACTCCAAGATCTGCTTCGGTTAGGAACTGAAGGGCGAATGAATTACCCAGGGACTGAAAGTGGAAATTGGGAATGGCGTTTTACATGGGATCAACTTACAGAAGAAAAAGGTATAGAGATCGCAAAATTGAGCAAGATATACGAACGAGTATCAATTTAAAACTAAGTTTCGTGACAATCTTTAATAGCCCATATAATCAATGGTTGAAGGCTATCCTTTAATTTAATTCCCTTTGAAGATAATTTATATTCTACACGAGGAGGAATTTGCTCGAATTGCTTTCTGTCGACGATCTTGGTCTCATATAACTCATTTAGACGTAAAGATAATGTAGTGTCACTGATTTTTTCCGAAGTAAAATTTTGAATTCGATTTTTAATCTCTGTATATCTCAGAGCCTTCTTCTCTTCCTCTTCTTCTTTCCCACTCTTTGGGATTGATTTTCTAATTAGATCGGGAAAAATCATTATAATAAAGATCATCCACTTTTTACTGATTAATTTCAAGTATTTCGTGAGAGGTTTCAGACAAATACCATTTATTTCAATCGGTAAACATTCTTGCAACAATTCTTGTTGAATTTCCAATTCTATATTCCACCTTAGCAACTAATAAAGTGTTTAGTGATCAATTTATTAAGCTTTAGTTTTTGTTGTTAATCCAGTTATTAAAGTTGTCTTAAAAAATGTAAAAGTGAAAAAAAGATGTCACAAAAGAAAGATTGCTCCTGTGGAAAGCATAAGAAAGGCCATCATGAAGAAATGAACCAACCAGAAAAGATAGAACATCTCAAAGATTGTCTT
>CAZALJ010000072.1:0-1589 GCA_964485715.1 uncultured archaeon | reverse complement strand
CCATCATGAAGAAATGAACCAACCAGAAAAGATAGAACATCTCAAAGATTGTCTTAAGGATGTTATTGACAGACTTGAATGTATCAAAGAAATGGTAGAGGAATACTCACTAGATTAATTGGCTGAGGGGGCTTTTCCTCTACTTATTTTAATTAAAGTTCTATTTTTTAGGGGAATAACAGAAACTAATGTCAAACTTAAGTTTTATAATTCTATTTACAATAATAAAACTCTGTAGTATTCCGAAAAATCATTGATTTTTTTCACACTGTAATGTTAAAGACTCCATGATAGATGACTCTCATTAATTCAAAATTCGCCAGATACTATATTATTTTGTTTCATAATCCATATCTCAATAGAAGATTCATTGTTGTCTCAATTGTGTTAAAATAATTCAAGGAGGCAATACTTGTCAGATCCTAATCCAATTATCACAACTTCTGGTAAAATAACAAGTGAAATCTATCACCTGGATATTGAGCAATATGATCTTCCACGATCTTGCTCAATTTTTTTATTAACGACCCCAGAATCGGTAGTCATTATGGACACAGGGACTTCAAATGACGTGAATTCCATTCTTAAACTTATGAGGAACAATAATCTTCCTTTAAAGAAAACCAAGTATCTTGTTCCATCTCATCATCATTTTGACCATTTAGGAGGAGGATGGAAGCTATGGAAAACAATAAGAAAATTTAATCCTGAAATGAAAATTCTAACCATAGAACGAACAAAGAAATTGTTACAAAATCCCAAAAGTCATCTTAAAAGAGCTAAACGAACTTATGGAGATTTCGTTGGTTCAATGGAACCTCTTCCTGATGATAATGCATATGAAATTGTAGAACCAGATGAACCCATAAAGATCCCTGGATTAAAACGATCAAAACATCTCCAGTTAGTATCAACACCTGGGCACACGTATGACCACATCTGTCCAACTTTGTTTGAAAATAACAAAGCGAAATTCACTTATCTTGGTGAGGCAGCGGGTAGTCTATTACATTCACAAAAACTTGTTACTCTTCCCAGTTCAATGCCCCCTGAATTCAATTTCAAGATCTACATAAAAAGTCTCGAGAAAATAATCGACTTAATGCCCCTTAATACTGGATATGCGCACGCTGGTGCAGTAAGGGGTTATGAAGGGGTAATACGAGCTTTACAGGAGAATAAGGAATTTTCTTTCTTTTTTCACGACTTTGTAAAAAATAAATTCTCAGAACGAGGGAAGACAAAATACGTGGTAGAGCAATTTATTGAGCAAGTGATGAAAAAACGAAGCGATGTTCCACATAACGATTTATACACTAGTTATGTTGTTGCCGTGTGTGTGGGACAGTTAGTCGATTTAGGACTTAAAAAACCAAGGTGGTAGAATAATTTCCGATAACTATAGTTTTATGGTGTTCTCGTGTTTTAGTATTATCATAATTATATCAAATTATTATTTTCAAATTGCCCATACGATAAGATATATATTCTCATGAGAGGATATTCGAATGACACATAATGTAGTATAACTCCTTAGAGAGAGACTTTTTTTAATGTGTCCTCTATTTTCCAATTAGATACTTTTATTT
>CAZALJ010000071.1:0-7874 GCA_964485715.1 uncultured archaeon | reverse complement strand
TTCCTTTTTGCAGAAAATATTTGAATTTTAAAGGGAAAAAAATCATAAACCAACTGAATGCATAAAACAGACTGGCTACTGTTGAATTGGTGATTCAGAATGCAAATTGAAGATGTTAAACTAGCTGGTTTTATTGAAATTACGAATAAAGATACTTTACTTGTCATTGATATGCAGAACGATTTTTTACCAGGTGGAGCGTTACCTGTAGCTGATGGTGATCAAATTATTCCTGGTATTAATGATCTCACAGAAAAATTTCATCAAGCTGAGAATTCTATCATTTTTACGCAGGATTGGCATCCTACAGATCATCATTCCTTTGCTAGTGCTCATCCGGGTAAAAATCCTTATGATTCTTTTGACGCACCAGGAATAGGGCCAATTCTATGGCCAGATCATTGTGTTCAAGGCACTCATGGCGCCAGTCTTGTTCCTGGGTTAAATTCTGTCGTGGCAACTTTAATCCTTCGCAAGGGTTTCCATAAGACTATTGACTCCTACTCTGCTTTTCTAGAGAATGACAAAATAACAGAAACAGGATTATCTACATTCTTACAAACCTTAGGAATTGAGAAGATCTTTGTATGTGGGTTAGCATTAGACTACTGTGTCTATTTCACAGTACTTGATGCAAAAAGTTTTGGCTTTGATGTTATTTATGTGCTTGATCTAACAAAGCCAGTTAATGCACCTGAAAATAGTGTATCTAATGCCTTACAAAGTATGACAGACCAAAAGATAATATTCGTTACTTCCGATCAAATTCTTAGCTAAATGCTGTTACGAAAGTGGTTTTCTTGAGGAAGAGTCGACACTTTTCCGAAATAAATAGATTATAAGTATAATCCCAAGTGAGATTGTTATTCCTAGTGTTCCAAACTCTCTAGTACCTAGTTCGATATAGAAATTACTTGCTATCAATAAAATTCCCCAAGAAACTGATAGAATAATCCATGTGAGGAGTGCAAACGAACTAAACTGAATTTGAAAGGTTTTCAGAAGCTTCTGTCTTTCTATACTATTTGAAGGATATGTTGAGTAATCTTGATCGAGTTGGCGATATTTAAAGGTAATAAACCAGATATTATAAAACGACCATGCCAAGGTGATACCAAGAGCGAGTAAATATGGGTTTTCATAGTAAAAGAGAATTCCACACGAAAAGAATATCGTAACAAAGGATCTATAGCCCAAATTTAAGGTTGTAATCCCAAAAAGTGCAATTAATCCGAGAACGGTGAATAAAATAATGAGACAGACATAAACCAAATTCATAGTCAAATTCACTGAAAGTTGGGAGAACAATACACTGAAAATAAGCGAGAGAAGAGGGATAAATGAAAAAACAAGGAAGCTAATAATCATAGCAAGTTGAAGATTCCAAAAGATCAGTTGCATTTTCATTTTGTTCGTCTCCTCTTGATTGATTCATAATTGGGACCATGGGGATACCAATGGATCTGTTCAATACCTAATTGAGCTACTTTTTTCAACATACAATCTCGATCGAGAAATAAGAGTGCATTTGCAATTTGAGAAGGATTTGAAGAATGTGGTTTTCCTTCAATCTTAGTTTCAAGACGAGGGAGAATTAAGGTAATATTATGCTCTCTTTTAACTAATTCGTGAAGAAAGTCAATAATACTGTGATTATATAGCGGACTAATGAGAAAGATTTGGGAGAAGTGAGGCAAGGATGGTAGGAGTCTTTTAGATAGACGTGGATATAATGTATCCTCATAGAGTGGACTAGAACTCTCAACATCGATAAGAAACTCATTAATTCGGAGAAGTTGGCGTTTACCTGGCGCTGCGGGAATTTCGTGGACGAATTGGCCGATTGCAAAAAAGCCTATTTTATTCCGTTGAGAGATGAGATACTCAGAAGTGGATAAGGTAGCTATAATGCCCTCCTCTAGTACACGGGTCGTTGAGTCGGTATGGTCAAAAATCACAAATACTCGAGCTGATTGGTCGAAAGCATATTCATTTGTTGCGAGTTTGTCAAATTTAGCTGTGACTCGCCAATTTATTGCTCTTACCTCATCCCCTTCTTGGTAGTCACGTACACCTTGAAAATCAAAATCACGACCTTTGTAAATCAGACTAGGAATATACCCCGTTTCTGGTAACAATCGATGACGATAAATTGGTAGATATTTTAATTTAATTAGGGATGGAACTACATCGAATGAACTGTAAACTGGATATTCCATTGACTCAGAATGAAAATGAAAAAAATCAGACCCATGGACGAGTACTGGCCCTAGATCATAACGTCCTCGTCGATGGCACTGAATTGCATATGAAAAAGTAATTTCTTCACCTTGATTAAGCTCTAAAAGCCAATGATTCGACCCCTCATTTACCGTGCACTCCTCAGGGATTAAATCGACAATCTCAAGTGTAGCAACACGATTTCCTTCATTTAAAATATTTAATTTTACATAAATAAGCTCCCCTTTTTCCTCTATTTTGTCTCGCGAAATCCGCCGTTTTATAACTAGATGATTAACATCAATTTCTTCGGGAGTAATCGATAAAAAGAAAATAATAAGAATTGGAAGAATTATTCCAGCAATTGTCCAAAGTTGTAAGATAATTGCTAAAAACAGAAGTAATAATGAAAAATTGAGAAGATCTAGAAATTGAAGTCTTTTTTTCAGGGAAAATCCTCCAGAAATAAATTTTTATGACCTGATCACCATTATTCCCGACGTGGTGTCTTGACTTTATTCAGGATCTTTTCGATAAGTAGTTCTGTAGATGTTCCAGATAACCAGGAACCGATTTCCAGAATCATCCTATGGGCCAATGAAATAGGTGCAAGTTCTTTAACATCTTGTGGAGTTACATAATCTCGTGCATTTAGTGCCGCGTTGGCTCGTGATAATGCCATCAGATCTAACGATCCTCGTGGGGATGATCCCACTTTAACTGACTGGAGTTCACGAGTTTGGTAGACAATTTCAACAATATATTCCTTTATTTCCTCGGAGACATGAACTTTCTCAACTGATCGCTGCATCTCGTAAAAAGTTTGGCGATCAATTACTTTAGAAACATCAAAGGCTTTTTTCTTCCTATTAATACGGTTTGTTAATATTGTTTTTTCCGCTTCTTTTGACGGATAGCCAATTCTGATCATTGCAAGAAACCGATCGATTTGAGCTTCTGGTAATGCAAAGGTTCCCTCAAGTTCCAATGGATTCTGAGTGGCTACAACCAAAAATGGTTTTCCCTCGGTTAATGGATATGTAGCTCCTCCAACGGTTACCTGGTATTCACCCATCGCTTCTAATAAAGCACTTTGAGTTTTAGGCGTTGCTCGATTAATTTCATCTGCTAGGATAATATCTGCAAAAACTGGTCCTGCTTTGAATTCAAATTCATTTGTTTTCTGGTTGTAGATCTCAGATCCAATAATATCTTGGGGTAACAGATCAGGAGTAAACTGAATTCGTTTGAACTCACTGCCTAACGCAGTTGCGAATGATCGGCATATCATTGTTTTTGCCAGACCAGGATAATCCTCGAAAAGAATATGCCCGTCTGCTAAAAAAGCCAGAATAACCTGACGGAGAACATCATTTTTACCGATAATGTGACGAGAAATTTCAGATAAAATTGCATCACATAATTCTGAGGTTTCTTCAATTCTCATAATTGCTATAACTCCATTTTGGAAATTAATGAGATACCTAGTAATTCTTCTACTTCATTTAAAATTTGGATATATTGCTTATAGAGGATGTCAGGGAGATCCTTTTTACGGGATGAGCCAGAACGGACAATAAGAGCCGACTGTTGACGATACCATCCGTTAGGATCGTTAATAAGAAGGTTAAGGTTTTCACTACACATTAGATTTCCTGTTTGTCTCCTAATCTCAATATTATCTTTAATCAATTGTGATAATACTAGAGTCAATCTTTTTTGTTGACTTGAGTGTATACTTGAAGCAAGTTGTAGAAAGTCAATGTAAGATTTACTATGAGGCCGAGGAGGTTCAATATACTCAGCTTTTGCTCTTTCAAGATGGTAGATCACTGATTTGAATTGTTTCAGGCTATACGAATTTATGACTCGATAGGTAAAAATGATTAACAATATCAGTATAATAATGAAAGAAATGTTCATTCTATCTCCTCTTTTTCTAATTCATTCTTAAGAGATGAATCTGAAAGAACAATAATTTTTGAGGATAGGAATTTAGCTAAATCCACTTGTTGATCAGAAATTTCATGGGTTGAGAACTTTACTTCTTCAAATAAGCTTGTAAGGTTATCAATTAATGGGGGAGAAGTTAAAGATTTTGCGATAACATCCATAGTGAACTCTGTAGGAGTGAAGCTGGGTGAACTTTCTGCTCCACGTTCTTCTAGAGCTGTTGATGCTTGATAGTAGCACTCTAATACTGTTCTCATCTTATAGGGTTTTTCTTGTTTATCATCTGGAATAATATCATTATTTTCTGCTTCTGTTTCTTTTAATTTAGATTTCTGTCTGATTACCATCAAAAGTAAAAGTGGTAGAAAAAGTGCAGCGATAGGAATGAGAATTCTTAATTCCATCAAAAACTGAAAAAAGAAACTAGAATCTCGTAGATTTGAACCATCTAACGGAGACGGTGATTGAGTTGGTTCCATTGGTTGATGTGTTGTTGGGGTATTAGTAGAGGTATCGTTAATATCATCCGAGACGGGGGATTCTTCTTCAGGTTGTAGGAGGACGGAAGTTCCTAAAATTGCAAAAAATACTATCACAAAACATATTATCATTGCAACTCCTCCATATAAAATAGATGGAGGTAAAGAAACAGTACGCTCTGATCGTTTTTGAAAAAAGAGAAAAATTAATGTGAATACTGGGAGAATTATTCCTAAAGTCTCAAATAAGGAAATATTTAATTTTTGAAAGGGTTCAACCCTACTAATTCCTACTTGTTGTCCCGCTGAGATATGAGTAAAGGTTAAAGCCAATAAAAGAAAACAAAGAATTAGAAATTCTTTTCGAAGCAAAAAGTCGAAATCCTTAGTGTTCACTTTGATTCCTGCTGCTGTCTGATTACCAATGATTGTTCAGTTCAAGAATATTTAATACCTTTTTCTCTTGATGCAAGTCTTCCTGATTTTTATGGAGTTGCTTCCAACGATTTTACAGTTTTATCTTATTTTTTAATAGCATATTCTTTTTCATCTTCATGAACAAATTTTTATATCAAGGTTTTTTGGTACTCTTTAACGAGCCTACTTTAGTTTATGTTCAGTCATTGTTTTATGATCGTGATTAAGTTAAAATTCTCCTTTCCATGGATAAACGGCAATGGTGATCTTTAAACTTAGAGAAAAGTCTCTATGGGAAAGGATGATGAGGTTAGAAAATGTTCCTTTATTGGATTGACAAGCAACGATTGGCTGGATCTAGTGAACCCCTTTTAGAAGATTTTCCTTTTCTCAAGACTATCGAGTGGGGTGGAATGATATGTTTACAAGAAACCGCGATTTCAGAGGATCTGGCGTCACTATTAGCAATACCTTATCTACATCTCCCAATTGAAAATTTTTCGGTTCCTTCTGAGACTGATTTTGAAACAATGCTTGAGTTTTTCCATGAATCTCAAAAAGAGAATCCTAACTTACCCGTGTTGATTCACTGCTCCGCTGGGCATGGACCTACAGGCACAATGCTCGCTGCTTTATTGGTGGTAATTAATCATTATAGCCCTGAGGATGCTATTAGACAGGTTAGAAACGTAAATCCCCTTGCAATAGAAACCAAGAAGCAAGAGGACTTCATAAGAAGTCTCTAGTCAGATTTTCCCCAATATGGCTCTTATTTTTGGATGATAGTTATTCTGTTGATGAATAAGAAAGAATAAATAAGAAGACAATTTTCTACCAATACCCCTTGGCTCGTTAATTATACTCGGAGTAGGTGTTAGGAACCTAGTGAAGGGTTGAAAAGACTGTAAATCAAGTTGGAGAGTATAAAAAAAATGAAAATATCAACGCCTGATGCAGATGAAGTGTTTAACAGATTTTTGGCGAGAATTGATTCAAAAAAATTTAAAAAAACTTTTGGTGTAGAGAAAGAAGCTATTACTGCAGCTGAGAGTGTAAAAGATGTAGAAAAGTCAGCATTTCTTTTCTTCAATTCTCAGATTCTACGTAAGAAAACGATTCTAGTGGGAAAAGAACCCAAACCTGAAGAAATCAGTGTATCGAAGTTGAAAGACATAAAATTCTTTTTATTTTCCGAAAGTATTGACGCTAATGCTTGGAAAGGTAAAGATTTTGTACCCATGTTGAAAAATATTAAAGAGTTGCGCTGTAAGAAATGTGGTGGAAAAGGTACTGAAAAATGTGACCGCTGTAACGATTCTCGAATTATTACTTGCGAGGATTGTAAAGGAAAAGTGTTTAGCTGCGATAAATGTAAAGGTTCAGGGAAACTTCCACTCGAATTAGAGGTTATTGAGATTAATAAAAGAGGGGATGAAAAAAAGAGAATCGAAAAAAAGAGGAGTTACCAATGTCCGGTATGCTTCGGTGTTGGTAAAATCGTATGCGAGAAGTGTGGTGGAACTGGTAAAATTGTTTGTTATGAGTGTAAGGGTAACCCAATAGCTTGTCGTGAGTGTAATGGAGTTGGTGTATATTATGAACTCTATGATAGCCCTGTACCTCTGGAAATTACTCCAGGAAAGGAATATTATTCATTTATGGCCAAAAAGGATGAATGGATGAAAACAAATGATGAGTATAACCAGAAGCTTGAATCTGCGGAGGTTTTCTCTATTCCAGATCCGAAAAAACTAAATGAAAAAGACCTCAAAAATTTATTTGGGGTTATTTCCTTAGACAAGGATTTGAAAAAATGTATTGATGAAACGAGGAAGACTTATGAGAATTTGCAGAAAGACTATGATAAAGAAAAATCCTCCGAACGGCCATTAAAGCCTATTTCCCTAGTTTTTCTTCTTCGATTAGCCATAGAGACTCCAAAGAAAAAGAAATTCGATATCTATGCTTTAGGGACAAAAAATAGGTATAGTATCATGACCAATAGGTTTTAATTCAACAAGATCAATTAATAGCCGCAGAGAAGGAGATTGGAAATTATTCTAATCCTCCAAATTTATTTCTTTTAGAAAGTCACATTCCTCAATGGTCTCTCCAAGCAGTTTATTTGAGTAAGACTAATCTAAACTGTATGAGGAAACAGTAATATCCGTTAGGAATTTTGTTAGAGTTGATTCCACCCCTAGAACCTCTGTAATCGAAACTCGTTCATTAGCACAATGAATGGCCTTCGGGTCACCTGGACCATAAATTACAAAGGGGGTGGGGTGAGGTGCTTTGGTAATGAGAACTGCAGCGTCTGTTCCGTAGTTTAAGCCAATTGGTGTATGATTATTACTGTTCTTCATAAATTGTTGAATAAAACTGTTATCTTGAGAATTGGCTACAGGGGCCATGATCTGATTTATTTCAGTTTCAAATCGAGCAGGACATGATTGTTCAAGCTCTTTTATTTCTAGACTAATTTCATTTGCAAAATCAGTCAAATTAATTGGTGGTACTAAACGGAAATCACATTGAACTTCGGCATTTTCAGGAACAACATTAGCGCTTTTACCTCCTTTGATGATACCAATATTCAATGTACTTTGACCCAGAATTGGATGGGAAAACTGAGGAATAGCTTCTTTTAACAGAGGAAAGAGATTAACCAGTTCTTCTATGGCATTTATTCCCTTTTCTGGCGTGGAACCATGAGCTGCTTTCCCATAAGATCGAATAGTAAACCAAAGCACCCCCTTCTCTGCAATTCCCACATTTAAATTTGTAGGTTCAGTTACAATTAAA
>CAZALJ010000070.1:4872-8124 GCA_964485715.1 uncultured archaeon | reverse complement strand
ATTTTTAATAATACAGCTTTTAGAAATGGTTACGCAGTGGTTCTTGACCCAAAATCTTTGGCTAGTGATATCACCCTTGTTAAATCTTCTGGCGCAGTAGTTTCAAGTAATACAGCAAAGAATTCCTATGATTATGGGATTGGTTTATGGTCTGCAAATGATACCGTTGTTTCAAACAATTTTGCATACAATAACACTGCTGATGGTATTCTTATTTCAATGACATCTACTAATAATACAATTACAAGTAATCTCGTCTATGAAAACAAAGAAGACGGAATTTCTCTAAATAACTCTAATTACAACATCATCTCTAATAATGAGATGTTTAATAATGGTGATAATCCTGGGGGTAGTGGCATCTATCTCAATCCTTCAAATTATAACACAATTTTCAATAATACCATCTTTAATAATAGCATAAGTGGCATTTTCCTTAACAGCTCTGACCATAACATTGTCTCTGAAAATAATGTGTTTGATAACCATGAGGATGGTGTATCTCTATGTAACTCCAGTTTCAATGCCATATCTAATAATCTAATCTACTATAATGGTGGTAATCCTGGAGGCAGTGGCATCTATCTCAACCCTTCAAATCACAACATAATTAATTACAATCATATCTTTGCAAACAGAATCAACGGCATCTATCTCTATAGAGCAAGAAACAATACTGTTTTCAGTAATAAATTCGCAAATAATACATGGTTTGGAGTAAATATTAGTTCTTATTCTGAAGATAATCAAATTAAGCTTAATGATTTCTTTAATAATGCACTAGGAGTTAGCCCATCTCAAGCATATGATGATGGTATGGACAACTACTTCGACTTCAACTTTTGGAATGATCATAGCAATATTGACCTAGATGGTGATGGTGTGGCAGATAGTGAATATAGTTTAAATGGTACAGCAGGTAACAAGGATTATCACCCTAGTGTCACCCCTCTTATTGTACCTCCTCCACCTTCAATTATAACTATTACCAATACTACTTCTATCGTCAGAACTAGAGATATACCCGAAGTTGAAACCACTACTGTAACCGAACGGACAACAGGATGGCCAATTGTTATTTTAATATTGTCAATAATCACAGCAATCTCACTTCGTAGATTTAAACGAAATCCTAAAGGATAAAACTAACGAACTGCAGTTATCCCCTTTCATCTACCTTTTCCCATTGCTAATCGGAATAAGGGGAAAAAGTTAAGTGAAAATTGTCACACATGAATCTAGAATCAGAGGTTTCTGATTATGCTTATCCGTTTTATATCACAACTCCTCAGAAGTAATAAAACGCAAATCAAAAGCCAATTAACCGTTCCAATTCTAAAACGAGTTGAAAAACTTATTTATATGGATCAACTCGAAGATGCATTGCTAGAGGTAAAACATCTCGGAAATAAAGGTGAACTAAAGGTATCTGAGAAAATACAAATTCAACTCCTCAAGAGTCATATTCTTACTAAGTTGGGGGAATACGATAATGGCCTAAAACTCGCAGAACAAGCATTTCAAGAATGTAAACAGTTGGAAAAGAATATATTACTGATAGATGCTATCATCTCGATAGCTACCGTTCATTTCGGGCTTAATGAACTTGATAAAGGTCTAGATATAATAAGCAATGGTGAAAAATTGCTAAGCACAATTATAAACAAACAAGAAGAAGAAATTATGGAGAGAGAGGCGGCTTTAAAATATTTGAAAAGTCTGTTTCATAGTTTAAAGGGGGATCTTGATCTAGCTATTGAACTTCTCCAAGATAGTTTATCCAATATACAAAAATCAGGAAATCTGTACGTAATTGCTGATTATCACAATAATATGGGAATTTTTCATGCTTCTAAAGGAGAATTTGATCAAGCATTAAAGTATCTTCAATATAGTCTTAAATTATTTGAAGAACTTGGTTTAAAATCTTATATTGTTAAATCACTTAATAATATCGGGATGATTTATTGGGAAAAGGGTAATTTAAATCGTGCTTTAGAAAACTATAGAATTGGCTTGTCAATAAGTAATGAACTTAGAAATAAGCAGTTGATTGCAGCGATATCATTGAATATTGGGCTTATTTATTGGAATATGGGAGAATTAGATAGCGCTTTGGATTATTACCAGAAAAGTTTGGTCTTAATCAAAGAATTAGGAAATAAGAGTTTTTTAGCATCCTGTCTTAACAATATCGGTATCATTTTCCAATTTAAAGGTGAGTTGGATCATGCTTTAGAATTCTATCAAAAGAGTTTATTTTTAGAGGAAGAATTAGGAAGGAAAATGGAAATAGCTCTTCGTTTCAATAATATTGGAGAGGTACATCAGACAAAAGGTTTTTTGGAAGAAGCCACCAAGTATTACAAAAAGAGCTTAGCTTTATTTGAGGAAATTGGTAATAATGTCAATGCATGTTTAGCTCTCTTTAACCTTGTTTTAGTTGCTATTGACCGCGGGATAATTGAGCATGCACAACCATACCTTGAAAAATTACAAGAAATGGACAGTAAAGAAAAAAATAAGCATATTAACCAAAAGTTTCGTCTGGCTAAAGCGTTAGTATTGAAAGAGAGCGATAGAGTCGTCACCATAGCTGAAGCTCAAAAATTATTCCAACAAGTGGCTCAAGAGGAGATGATCAGTCTTGAGCATAATGTCCAAGCAAATCTAAATCTTTGTGAGCTTCTTTTACAAGAATTAAGAACCACTGGAAATGAAGAAGTGCTATTTGAGTTAAATGAAGTATTATCTCAATTGCTTCATGTTGCAGAAGAACAGAATTCTTACATTTGGCTAGCCAAAACCTATTGGTTACAATCTAAAATAGCATTATTAGAATTTGATTTGAAACAATCACAGGAATTATTAACTCAAGCAGAAATGATCGCTTATGAAAAAGGTCTTAAGAAGCTATCAACTAAGATATCAAGCGAACGTGATATTCTGTTAAGTCAATTTAATAAATGGGAAAAGGTACTCGAACAGAAGCCCTCTGTGAGTGAAATCATCGAATTAACGCAAATAGAAGAAATGGTTGAGCGAATGATCCAGAAAAAATTAGATAGTGAAGAGGAAGAAATAATGCAATATGCTGTTGCTTCTAGACGTCTGGTCGATATGTGGGAAAAAAAGTAATTCTACAGTTTTTTACTATTGACTCTTCCTTGGGTGGTCAACTGAAATATCTTGATTATTCTCATAAATTAACATTGCTTGTTTTACAACAATGGTTGCTGATCCGCCATTTCA
>CAZALJ010000070.1:0-4772 GCA_964485715.1 uncultured archaeon | reverse complement strand
TTCATCAAAACCCTTTTAGGAAACTAATTCTGAATATTTTTCTCAAAAGGTATAACAGGAGATTTTCTAGATGAAAGACCCAGCAATGGATGAAGAATGTAAGAGAAGAACGAAAGAATTACTTCCGCGAATGTTTGATTATGTGGATCTCTACGCGAAAGAAAAGGGGTCATCAATCGCACTTGTTGAATATGACACTGGGGAAGAGGTTTCCTGGAAAGATTTTGCGACTAAATCAAGGGCATTCGCAGCAAAATTACTTTCCATCGGATTAAACAAGGGTGATATTGTTGCAACCTCACTTCCGTTACTGAAGGAACATGTATATTTGATGTACGCCTGTTATCGTATTGGAGTTATTATTGCGCCTTTGGATTTAAGACTAAAAGCTCAGGAAATTAATCGGAATTTTGAGAAAATTAAACCAAAAGTGTATTTCTTTCTAGGAAAGACTGAACGTGCAGATTTTCGACCGATGATTGCTAAAGTTATGAAAAATCACAAAGACACCTGTAAGTATTGGGTACAATTCCAAAAAGAAGAAAATCTAATTATGGATGGAGCAATCGGTATTACGGAATTCATTAAAGGTATTACAGGAACGTACATCAAATCGGTAATCACAGGGAAGGTAAAGAAAGCCCAGAAGCAGGTGGATAAAGATGATCCATGTTTAATTATTTTTACTACAGGATCAACAGGTTTTCCTAAACCAGCTCTGCTCACTCATCAAAATATCTTGGTTCAAAACATAGGCTTAGCCGTGGGGTTTGGAATGGATGAAAGTGACATCATGTGCGTTAATCTCCCTCCAAGTCACGTTGGATGTACTACTGAGCAGTTAGCAACGACAATTTATGGCGGAGGTACCAGTGTTATCCTACATATCTTTGATGCTGAAAAAACATTAGATGCGGTTCAAAAATACAAAGTTACTGTGCTTGGGCAGATTCCCGCTCTCTTTACCATGCAATGGAGATTACCTAATTATGCGGATTATGATCTATCCTCTCTAAGATTCGCTATTTATGGTGGCCAAGCAGTCACTCGTCCCTTTCTTGAGAAATTATCATCCATGGCCCCAGAGATGGGTAGCGGCTTTGGTCTCACAGAAAGTGCTGGTTTCTTGACCTATACTCCCCATGGTGGCACGGTTGACGACATTTTGGCAAGTATCGGTTATGACATACCTATCAGCCCCATCTCGATTCGAAACCCAATGAAATCCGATGGGGCAGCTGGTGATGAGAAGTCTCCTGGAGAAGTTGGAGAAATCTGTTTTTCTGGCCCTCAGGTCTTCCTTGGGTATTTAGATGACGAGGAGAACACGAAAAAGACCATTTCAACGGATGGTTATTGCTATTCAGGTGATTTAGGTTCATATGATGAAAAAGGTCTTCAATTTGCTGGCCGTGCTAAGTTTATAATTAAACCCAAAGGTTATAATGTGTTCCCGACCGAAGTTGAAGATCTCATTGAGCAATCATTCAAAGGTAAGGTTGGCACTGTCGCTTGCGTTGGTATTCCACATGAGGTCTTTACTGAAGGAATAATGGCATTTATTGAGAAAATTGAAGAACGAAAACTCTCAACAACAGAACTAGAAGGAGCTATGAAGAATATAGCAGCTTACAAGCGTCCAAGCCATTTTGAACTACTGAGAATAGGAGAAATTCCTCTTACTCGAGTTGGTAAAACGGATTACATGATTTTGAGGCAGAAGGGTGAAGAAATCGCTCAAAAGCTAAGATCCGAAGGAAAATGGGATTCATAATCTTGTGACTACCTAGATTCCTACCTGGTCATTTCTCTTTTTCCTTTCTCCACAAAATTTAAAGATTGTCAAGATTAAAGGTATCAATCTGTCTAAATCAATAATATTATTACGATCCAATGAAATTGGTTTTGTGGAGATAGCTCAAATTATGGCGATAAACTATGACCCCTGATGTACTTTTATCCAATGATGATGGCATTTACTCCAGTGGAATTCGCAGCCTCGCTGGTGCAATGCACAAACGAAACTGGGATGTTACCATAATTGCTCCCCGTACTCAACGCTCTGCAGAAGGGAAAGCAATCACTTTCGACCAACCAGTGAGAATGCAAGAGGTTCCTCTCTCATATCTTGATGGTAAAATAGGCTGGCGAACTACTGGAACACCAGCTGATGCTGTGATCCATGGAGTCTATCAACGAGCCAATGGTGGCAAACCACCCTTTGATTTAATAGTATCAGGAATTAATGCTGGAGAAAACACATCTGTTCATTCTGTTTTGACATCAGGGACATGTGCTGTTTCTTTCGAAGCTGCACTCCTTGGTTTTCCAGCAATTGCATTTTCTATGGATGTCGACCAGCATCTCTTTTTTGATGACTTCGCTAACCCTCCAGGTATGAAAATTGCCGCAGAAACAGCTTGTGAAATTATGCAGAAAGTTCTGGAACATGGCCTCCCTGAAGGGGTTGGCTTTCTTAATGTTAACTTCCCTGACACTGTCTCTAAAGATACCCCAATTGAAATCTGTCAAATGGCAAAGACAAAATATCGTGATTATACAATCCGTCGAGAAGACCCAAGAGGAGTTCCTTATTACTGGATTTGGGGAGAAACTCTCGACATTCCCCAGAACACCGATGCTTATGCAGTATTAAAGAAGAAAGTGACAAGTGTCACCCCAGTCACCTTACATTTTGATGGACGAGAAAATCCCACAATTAATCAAGCTTTAAGTTTTTTAAATCGAGACTAAAGCATCTAATTTTCAAGTGGTCAAACGATAAAAATAACTCAAGTTGAATTGTTTCATATTTCCATACCGCTTAAATCAACGTTCTACCCTTCATGAATTCCAGGTTACCCTCAAACACACAATCGTTTTACACTACTTCGATTATCAACAGATTCTGATATAACTGGAGTAGCTGCTGGTGTAGCCTTTGGTGAAGAGCGAGAGGGATTAGGGGGTCTTCTAGCACCCTATATTCTGGGTCTTGATCCTTGCGACCTAGATTTAGCTCATCAAAGAATGATAGAAGCTTCTTTCTTGGGTTGGCGGAACTTTTGGATGGAGGCAGCATTTTATGATATTAAAGCTCAAGCTGAGGACGTTCCTGTTTGGAAAATGCTAGGAGGTAATGATATACCTATTCCTGTTTATTGGTCAACTGGAGCGATGTGTCAGCCAAAACGCCATTCAAAAATAATCAAACAGGCTCAAGAAGAGGGATATAACGGGGTAAAAATTCGAATAAAAGCGAAAACATTGGATGAAGATGCAAAACAAGGATAACAGTAATAATTAAATTTTATCCCTAGTTATAAGCGAGCTTTTATATACATATCACCAAAAACAATTCCCTAAGGACTTTCCACGTAAAATTGTAAGTGGAAATATTGGAGGTCATTTTATCTGAGCATAAGAGGTTTTTTGAGTAGATTTACATGGCGTGAATACTTTCTCCTTATTGGAATACTGATTATATGGATTATAGCAGGATTTGCTGGATTGCAGGCTCTTGGAGAAGCGGATATTATGACTACTGGGCTTGTGTTGTTTATTGGAGTCCTCGCTACTGGGATTCTTTTGATTCTCATTGCTATCATTGAAAGAATATTTTAATACAGAGATACCTCTTTTCTTTCTCTTCTTACTTGTTTCGTGATTCTTATTCCTTTTAGATAGAATAACTCCTGGAGTTGTTGGTATGTTGAATCTGGTTGAAAAAGTTCTAAAGGGGAACCGACGTGCCATTGCCCAAGCTATTTCGCTTGTTGAAAATCAACCAGATAGGTGTGCGGAGTTTATTAGAAATATTTTCCAAGCTACAGGAAATGCTTTCGTGGTGGGGATAACTGGACCTCCAGGGTCAGGTAAATCAACTTTAGTCAATAATCTTGCCATAGAGTTTCGCAAACATCATAAAAAAGTAGGAGTTATAGCTGTTGATCCTACTTCTCCATTTAGCGGTGGAGCATTATTAGGTGATAGAATTCGAATGGATGATGTACAAATTGATCCTGGGGTCTTTATTAGATCCATGGGATCTCGGGGAAGTCTTGGAGGCTTAAGTCGTGCAACTATGGATGCTGTTCGTGTTCTTGATGCAGCTGGTTATGACATAATATTGGTTGAAACAGTAGGAGCAGGTCAAAGTGAAATAGAAATCGTTAAAACTGCTCACTGCTGTTGTGTTTTAGGAATTCCTGGAACGGGGGATGCCGTACAAGCAATAAAAGCAGGGATTATGGAAATTGCCGATATTTATGTAGTAAACAAAGCTGATCGGCCAGGAGCTCAAGAAATAGTTAATGAGCTAAAATTACTTCTAAGTCTTGATCCTCATGTGAAAGAAGAAGGACGATGGGAAATACCTGTCATTTCTACGTCTAATGTGAATAAAACAGGAATTGTAGAATTAGCAGAGACCATTCTGAGTTATGATGCTTATTTGAAAAAGTCAAGAAAGTTTGCTCGAGAAAGGGAGTTGTCCCGACGGAAGAATGAAATTCTTGAAATAATTAAAGTTGAATTTTTCGAAAATATCTTAGAGAGTATAATCAATAAACAACAATGGGAGGAAATCCTTAATGATGTGATTACGAAGAAGAAGGATCCCTATTCTGCAGCAAAATCCATCATGGATCCTCTTTTTCGTTAAAAATGATTTTGAATATTTTTCTATTCTGATTAATTACAATTTGTTTCACTTCTATATTTAAGTATAAAAAAAGAAAACTAAGCTTGATAATTTTAGGTATGTAAAAGGT
>CAZALJ010000069.1:0-8156 GCA_964485715.1 uncultured archaeon | reverse complement strand
TTTCTATCGAGAATTTGTATCGCAGCAGGAATAAATTCCAAGCCCCCATGATCAATGTAGACTTTTGCAGCTGCGAATGGCTTTCTTGCTAATACAAAAGCAGCGGCAGCAGCATGAGGATCATTTCTCCTCATGTTTTCACGAGCTAAGCGTATAAATATCTTTTCTATTTGCTGAGGAGTATAACTTTTTTCTAACCGACGCAAAACCAGAATTTGAGACGCTTCAGGTGTTCGTAGCACCATTCTAGCTGCTTGTTCTAGTGAATCACGAGCATAAAGGTCGAGGGCATCAAGATGTCTCCCCTGTTGTTCTAATTCATGTGCTCTTCGAATGTACTTATCAGAACTTTTCCGTCTAGTAATGAAAATTATGAGTATAATAAAAAATACAAGGACTATTAAGAAAACACTTTCTCCGTTCATAACTATCATCCAGAGAGCCATAATCGTGATTAAACAATTTATTGTAGCTTATGGGCTATGCCTCTTATTGGTCACTTTTTCCACAGATGTCCCCTGTAAATAGATTTCGTTTTCGGAATATATAAAACCTGCATAGAGATAGGAGCTGCTTTTTTAATAATAGGGAGTTTTTCTTTCAAATCACGACTTACTTAGGTTAAGACTATTATTGAAAAATTATCAGTGGTTAAATCTTTTGTTCTTTTTCATATTGGCCGGAAATATAATTCAATTTATTGAATGTAAACATAAATATGTCAAAAAAGGCTTTATGTTAGAGTTACACTCTTCCACATTAGTTAGATAATATTCCTTGATGAATCGTTTTGAAAAGTTATAGGATTTTAGAAAACCGACAAAAATCAGCCACTTAAAAAATTGGTTTTTTATCGGACAGATACATCAGGCATAATATCTTTCTATTAATACTCATATGATTCTTTTTTTCTTGTCCTTTCATTAACTGAAAATCGCCTTATAAAACATAGAAAGAGTAGATTCTTATGTCTACCTGGCAATCATTCTTCAATCAGCTCTCTAAACCCGTTAATAATAACGGTAACCTAACCATTTCAAATAAGATTTGTCATTGTAATGAAGGAACTCTGGTATTTTGCGGTAAAAATTCTTATCATCCTCAAGGAGATTGTTCGCTTAATTCAATCTGTTGTGCTATCCAAATCGATAAACACCGTGCATATTCTTTCAGCAATAACATCACAGTTTCAGAAAAGCCAGAAATTTCTGTGTCAGAAGAAACTAGCTTCAGGTTATTCTCTTTTGATAGATTTCTTGATAGATAACACTCGATTTTTTGTCTTTTCAGTACCTATTCCGTTCCTTTCATTATGGACATCTATTCCTAACCGAATATGAATCCATCTCCTCATGAAACCATGAGTCGTGTTCCCGCTAGGACGGTCGAGCGGGATACTTATACCCATATAGGACATAAGCTGTGGAATGGATACTCATAGAACCACTGATCCGTTGTAGACCTCTCCGAAAAGTCAAGCGTGTTCGGATCGTCCAATTGGAGTGTTGTGATGATTTCACCCACAGCAGCTTTCTAAACCGGTGGGTTCTTGAAAGGATTGACTTCAAGTTTTCCAGGGGTAAAGAGCTTTTTAAGCTTCCTAATTTCTTTGAACTTATCTCATCTGAGTTTCAGCTTCCTCTAAAAAGAGGAAAAAATGCCCATAGTTGTCTATTTGTCCATACATTTAACAACAGTTATCAACCCTTTCATAAATAATTTTGAGCAACTTTAGCAATAGCTTTCTCTAGTAGACCGTTTGCTGTTTTCCAATCTAACCCTGTTCTACTTAAAGTTTGTCCCCATGTTCTTCCTTGCAGAATACGAGTAATTAATAATGCTTCTTGGCTTGGACTAAGTTTAACTGTTTTCGGTGATACAAAATATTTGATTGCTAATTCGTAAACTACATCAACGATGAGAAGAAAGTTGAGATTTCCCTTTAAATAATTCTCCAGGCGAAATCTTCCACCAGAGGTGATTCTAGGCTTGTAATCAGGAATAGGAGTGCAGCTCTTAAGAATTTGGATAGCTAATTCTGGTATCATTGAGTGTAATGATTGTTTAAGTAAAGCTATGAACTGTAAAAGAAAATCAGTAGAAGCTTGATTAATAATAGCGACAGTGGAAGGTGAAAATGGGCGTATTACAACAATGTTCCACTCACCTGTTCCTGGTGTCTTTGTTGGTCGAATATGAACTGACTTAAAATTAAATTTCCTCCAAAATTTCATTAATTTAACTGTTGCACCATAACTTACTCCAACCCAATCATATGATGCGAAAATTTGATTTTGCAACTCTAGTGCTAATCGTCCAAATCCCTTGTTGATTAAATTTGGATGAGTAGCTATTCTGACGATCCGTACTCCACGTAATTTTGCAAATTCCTTGGAGAAGTGACGGATAGCTATAGTAGGGATAAGATTTCCCTCAATAAATTTACCAGATGCTACCATTTGTATCTCTTGCTCGGTCATCTCCCCTTCTCTAGCTAGTTGATTGGATACCAATAGAATCTCATTATTTTGATTATTATTTCCATACACTCCAATTAAAAAATGCTTACCAGAGTCTGCTATCAATAAAAGGTCATTCGGTTGGTTCCGATAATGTGCATAAATTAAGAGTCCAAAAATTTGTTTTAGATATGGTATTCCCTTTTCTGAAAACAAATACTTTGGATCTTGATATTCTTGAAGCCTAATTGATTCCTGATTAAGTGTCTGATGATCAATTTTAGATGGTTCTATTTCAACGTCCAGAAGAAAAGAATCATTTAACAACTTCTCTATCGAATCATCTTGAAAGTATCTAATTGGTTGATCTAAAGAGAATTCAGAATAATGGATTTGTTTCTGTCTTCGTAAATAATTAAGAAATTTATATTGGAAACCTCTTCCGGCTCCTTCGTATCCATGAATTGTTGATAGAAAGATTTTTTTGGTTTTAATTCGAAAAATTTCCTTTAAGATTTCCACAGGAATTGCTGCTGCTTCATCAACAACAAATAAATCAGCTTTCGAGGTTTTATTTATCTCACTTGGCCATAAATAGATAATTTTTGCTCTGGAAGAAGTACGAATCTCTGAAATCCATCCCTCTCGCTTGATTACACGATACTTAATTTTCTCTGAGGTTAGTCCTCTTGAAAGGAAATTGAATAGCGTTTGAACATTTGTGGGATGTGGGGAAGAAACCACCGCTTTAAAGGAATGCATACTTCTTTTTGAAATTATTTGGGATATAATTAGCCCAACAGAAGCAGATTTGCCTCTACCCCGATTGGCTACCAAAATGGAACAAGCGTTAGGGTATTTAGAGTCTAAAAACGTATCAACGATGCTCTCAATTACTTCTTTTTGTTCATGGGTCACAAGAATATCGTTAATTTGAGTTGTTAAATTAATGATGTAGGGCATAGGATTAAATCTTGCAATTACTTCCGATGAATTTGATCCATTGATTATACATTGGGGATTATTACGCATATTTTCAAGAAACCAGCCCAATAAAACAGATTTCATGGTTTTTTTAGGTGATACCCTGTCCCTAAAAAATCGTCTTTTATTAACTGAAAAAAACCATTCAGAATAAGAACGTCCAAGAAGAAAAATTATGCCGCCCCCACGAACCGTTTCTAACAGTACATTTATCTTATTAGGAGTGAAATCCTCTCGAAGGTCAATAAAGAGAAAATCCACCGTTTTACCTAAAACAGAAGAGATTTCATCAAAAGTAATCGTATTTACATTTTTTAATGATGGTAGAAATCGATTTAAATCCCAAGAAAATAATAATTGGGGTATTTTATCATCAATTACAATTATACCAGCTATACTAGTATGCCTTGATTCAATACAGTGTTGAAGAAAATCAAAAAAAACAGTATTGACCTCTTCTTCGTTTTGAAAAAGGAAGAGCGTTCTTTGATAGTTCTGGGTATAGCCCTGAGACAGTTTCCATCTACCTTTCTTTTCATTTCACTTCGATTTTTTTGACTTTTTTCTTTACTCCCTCGAGAATTTCGTTACACACTTGAAGAGCTATTTTATGCTCTTTTTTTATGCTTTCGACTTCAGAAATTATCTTTCTTTGTTCTGAGTGAGATATTCTGTCGTTAAGACGCTTCTTAATGGTATTTAACCGTGGAAAGCTACTACAAATATGAAAGTCTCCTAATTTCGACGTGTCTTTTCCTTTTCTGCGGATTAACTCTGCAACTTCAGGAAACAATGTGTAGTAAAGTCTCGGTCTTCCTCTTCCTGATCCTGGACGTTCTTTTCCAATAACTAGGTTATGCTTCTTTAATACTTCTAAATGTCTAATGATTGATTGGGGATGATCATCTAGTCTTTTCACTAATTCATTTACAAATCCTTCACCCATTGCCAATTCAGCCAACATCCGCCTTCGTGTCGGATTGGCCAATAAATGTAGAATGTCATCTATCTCTTCCATCGCGAAAACGTTTTTATTCTCAATCTGGTAGGAAATAATCTTCAGGATCAATTCAATTTCGCTTAAGGGATCTCTACTCAAGTTTTTTGCCTCCTAGATAAAGAATCGCGGATCAGAGTCACCTTCTTGTATCTCTGCTTTGATTTCTTTTCGCGATTGCAGATAAGATTGATTAAATTCTTGTGATCTTCTCTCTAATTCACTAAAATCTCCCTCTATTCCCCATTCTTGGGTTAAGAACTTTAATAACTCAAGGGAGGATATTGGGTCATAATCAGAAAAAGCATCTACTACTAAGATTTCAATGGGAATAACCTCATTATAACTCCAATACGTTAAGAAAGAACTAGCTATTTGCCCCATCAAAGTAAAATCTGCTATTTTTTGATTTGTCACCTTGATTTGTAACTCTGATGAGGTAATTCTATGAACTTGCGGTTTTTGATTAATATTTCGTCGATAATTATATACTCCATCTAATAGAATTATCTTTGATACTTTCTGTTTCTTATAGAATCCATATAACTCCTCTGCTAACCTGTAGCAAATTACATCAGGTATAGCAAAACTGCTTGTGGTTAGAATAAAATCTTTAGACCCAATTTGTGACTGAAGAACAGTGATTGGTAACAAAATTTCACCAGAATATAATTGGACCATTTCGTTAAAGTAACTAGAAAAGAAACCTGCAAGTTTTTTGGTTTTTTGGCTTAATTTTTGGATTTCTTTCGCAATCATTCGGTCTACAGATCCGTAATACCCTAGCATTTCGATTACTACAGTTCCCTCAAGAGATTTAGATTCCATTTGTCTTATAAATTTAAGATTTTCCTCCTCGTCAGCTTTCTCAAGCCAATCCTCGATTTCCCCGGTCAAATTCTCTAGATTCAACTACATACATCCAATATTTTTTCAATAATTCATATTAAACTAAACATATTTAGTCTCAAGACTCGAAATAATGGAGAGCTTCAATTATATTGGATAATTCGATTCTTGGTTGATGATTTTCAATGAATTTAGTTCTTTCTGAAGGAAGGGTATTATCTAAAGCTTCTTGATTACTTTCAAGGAATTGATTGATCGCGAGGAAAGTTGCACGATTAATGACTCCTTTAAGATCAGCTCCACTGAACCCTTCAGTTCTTTTCGCAATATCAGATATTGATACCTGAGAAGACAGAGTTTTATTCTTAGTATGAACTCTTAAAATCTCTTCTCGAGCTTTTTCATCTGGTAATGGTAGTTCGATAATTCGTTCAAATCTTCCAGGTCTTAATAAGGCAGGATCAAGAATATCAGGACGATTAGAGGCGGCAATAACAATAACATCAACTAATTCTTCCAATCCATCCATTTCAGTCAAGAAAGTGGTAACAATCCGATCTGTAACCCCAACATCAGAGATTCCAGCCTTTCGTGAAGGGACTAACGCATCAATCTCGTCAAAAAAAACAATACATGGTGCACTCATACGAGCTTTGCGAAATGTCTCCTGAATCGCTCTTTCACTCTCTCCAACCCATTTGGAATGAATTTCTGAACCTTTTACATAGATAAAATTTTTTGATGATTCACTAGCTATAGCTCGAACCAATAAAGTCTTTCCAGTGCCAGGAGGACCTGTTAACAGAATTCCCCTAGGAATTTCAGCGCTTAAATAACTGAATATTGCTGGATATTTTGAAGGCCATTCAATGATTTCTTTTAGCTCCTGTTTTATTTCATCCAACCCTCCAACCTCATCCCATGTAACAGTTGGGATTTCAACAAAGACTTCTCGAAGTGCACTGGGTTTTACTTCTGTCAAAGCAACATCAAAATCCTCTGGCAGCACTAAGATTTGATTAATAATGTCCAAAGAGATTTCTTCTCCCCAAACAATTTTAGGAAAGACCCGTCTAATTGCACGCATTCCAGCTTCCTTAGTGAGCGATAGTAAATCTGCTCCTACAAAGCCGTGAGTTCGCGTTGCGAGGTCTTCTAGATTAACTGTATCAGCTAGAGGCATAGATCGAGTGTGGATCTCCAATATAGACAATCGTCCGTTTTTATTAGGAATTCCGATTTCGATTTCACGATCAAAACGCCCAGGACGACGCAAAGCTGGATCAATTGCATTAGGACGGTTTGTGGCTCCGATGACAATAATTTCCCCACGACTTTCTAAACCATCCATCAATGCCAACATTTGTGCAACAACTCTTCGTTCCATCTCTCCTGAGGACTTTTCATCACGTTTTGGAGTGATACTATCAATTTCATCAATGAACAAGATGCTTGGAGCTTTTTCTTCTGCTTCTATGAATATCTCACGGATTCTTTGTTCACTTCCCCCATGGTAAACTGACATGACTTCGGGGCCAGATACATCAATAAAATGTGAATCGGTTTCACTTGCTACCGCTTTCGCTAATAGAGTCTTACCAGTGCCAGGAGGACCATAAAGAAGGACACCCTTTGGTGGTTCTACTCCCAAACGTTCAAATAATTCAGGATATCGCATAGGGAGCTCGACCATCTCTCTTAACCTTTGTATTGTTTCATCTAATCCTCCAATATCTTCATAGGCTATTTTTGGAATGAGCTTATAGTCTGCGGATACTTCATCCGAAATGACCGAGGCCGAAACAATTTCAATTATTGTACTCTGATCTATAAAAACAGAATCTTGTTTGGGAATAATATTTTCAACATTATACTCAAAAAGCTTACCCATATATTCTAAACGAATTTTATCATCGAGAGAGAAAGCTCTCCCTTGAAGTTCACGGTGTAGATATCCTTCTAACCCTTTCAAGATATTCCCTGTTGTGGGGGCAAAGACAACTTTTTCTGCTGCAAACGTGGTTGCTTTTCGGACATTAACTAGCTGATCCAAGCGAACTCCTGCATTTGATCTGGTTGTTGCATCAATTGATAGTATTGAATCTTTCTCTTCAGCACTATAAGCAGGCCAAGCAATTGCTGTTGTTCGTTTCCCCATGGATCCCTCTATTAAAAGCACATCACCCGATTGCAAGTTTAATTTTTTCATTTCTGTTTTAGAAATCCGGGCTATCCCTCTACCAACGTCACGATAACGTGCTTCTTTAACTTTCAAACGGGTATCAGTGGATTTCATAAATAGATCCAGGTCTCCAGAATGGGTTTTAAATTGGATCAGTCAACTTGTACTTTCATTCCCGCATTATCTAGAATTTTATTTTTCTTCAATTCAACTTCTAGAACACCGTTCTTAAACTTAGCAGAAGCAGATTCAGGAAAAACAACACATGGAAGATCTAATTCCTTGAAATATTTTCTTTTTTTATCGCTTGATTCAGCTTGTATTAACAAACTATTTTCAGTAGCAGACAAATCGACATCTTTCTTTGAGACTCCTGGGATCTCAGCGATAACACGTAAAACATCTGTATCATCGATTATATCTACTAAAGGTTCTCTTTCTAATGATGGTTTGAAACCAACACCACTACTAATTTTTCGCGGATTATTTCCGAATCGTTCAATGTGAGGGCGTCCATCAGGGCCTTTTGTCATTCTAAAACCCCAAACAAACCCTGGGAACTTAGAACTATCATCCATTAGGTTACGAATATTGAATCGCCGAAAGAAATTCTCGAGAAAGTAATCCATCTGATCAAAGATGTCATTAAAGTTAAATCCTCCAAATTGATTCATAAAATCGCCAA
>CAZALJ010000068.1:0-8198 GCA_964485715.1 uncultured archaeon | reverse complement strand
AAGAAAACATAAAACAGAATGTATTAACTTTCTAGTTTCTACAAAAGCTGACTTAGGATTCTCCCCCTCTCCCCTCAAAATTAATGAATTTAGGAATAAATATTCCATTGCAGAATATTTCCAAACCAGTGCTGTCACCGGAGAAAACACACAGCGAGTCTTTCAAAAAATGGCTATCACTATTCAACAACGACAACAACGACAAAAATGACAATAAATTCATGACCAAAAGGTAAAGGCTGCTCTTATGGTGAAAACAAGATTTCTCTTTGATGCAAAAACTCTAACGGTAAAAGTTGTAGTAGCAGGCCCTGGAGGGGTTGGTAAAACTACCTTATTAAAACGATATGAAACAAATGATTATATTCCAGCTGTCAGCACGGTAGGGATTAATTTTCTTGTAAGGGATCAAGAAGTTGGGGAAACAGTTCTACGGATTGCTTATTGGGATTATGCAGGGGAGGATCGATTTCGATCTCTTTTTCCTGGTTATTGTCAAGGTTCTTCGGGAGCGTTGGTAGCTTTCGACACCTCAAGAATTCAAACTCTCGCAGAACTACCTGAATGGTTAGAAATGATTCGAGAGCATAACGAGCCAGATATGCCCATCGTCTTGTTGGGTAATAAAGTGGATACGTTATCTGAAAATGATAGAAAACTGGTTGGAGGAATTGCGAATAATTTTTCGAAAGAACAAAAGCTTGCAGGGTACTATTTAACATCAGCAAAGTCAGGGGAAGGGATGGAAGCCCCATTTGCTCATTTAGGAATACTTATCATTGAAGGTAAAAGACGTGGGTGATGTACGTAAAGATACATGGTCGATATCAATTGAATAACGCCATTCAGCTTATTTTTGATAAAGAAAGACTATTGTAATGTGTATTAGAGGATTGAATCAACAAATTTGTCGATTTTCTCCTCAAAGAAGCCTCGAGCTACTAAGTATCGTTTGTAGAATTTTGCATACTCATCACGTAACATTTTCTCGTATGAAATGAGGAATAATAGAATCGTTGCTATTACACTAGAAATCCCAGCTAATCCTATTAAAATGGCTGATTCATTACTAGATAATGATAGTAAAGCTTCTTCAGCAACCTTCAGAGTTTCTTGAACAAGAGTCATAATCGTTTTATCCCCATAAAAAATGTGAAAAAGGAGAAATCAACACATATCACGTATTCTTTCAAAGGTCTACTCGTGATTCTTTACTGAGGCTTATATACTCACAAACTCCCATCATCACATCAAATCCAGGTCATACGGATCAGAGAAGTCCCAGGTGATCAACGCAGCTGGGACAACTTCGATTTGCATCTCGTTATTGACAATGAGGCGTTCCAGGTTGTCACTCGTCTACAGTCATAATTATGTACCCCCTAATTGTTGTTTGGACAATCCTAGCTGGCTATATCGCCATGAAACGGAAAGCTTAGCTTACAAGAAAAACGATAATAGGAAAAGGTACAATCAAAAACTTTTTATAATTTTATTATCCCTTTAAGAAGCGAATCATTATCGAGAGGGTTTAAAATGCGTAAGAAGAATAAAAAGGAAAAAGAATTAACAAAAAGATCACTTGGTGCACTTTTTGGATCTTTATTAGGAAATCCATTTCTTATTGATCTTACTGATTCAGATCTTCGTGATACATCAGAGAGAGAGAGATCGAGAAAGAGAGAGATCGAGAGAGAGAGATCTCTGATGAGCTGCAACTACCTCCCCTACGAACCAGACAGACTTGCATTGAATCGAGTGAATTTAACCGTGTCTAAGGGCCAAAATTGTAGCGGAATAACCTAGACGAATTAGATCTTAATCCTATTCGATTCTGTCCGAACCTTATCATTCTCAATTTAACTGATAATCAGTTGAAATCGATAGATTTGGCACCTCTTAGTTACTTAAAATATCTTGAAGTCTTACGATAGAATCAATTAGAATATATTGACTTATCCCCGCTCAAAAATTGCTTGAAATTAAGGAAGTTGGATTTATCGATAAATCCATTAAAGGAGATTGATGTTACATCGCTCACAAAATGTCATAGATTAGAAGAATTTTATGTTGATGAACCTGTTCGTGTGATTGGAGATACTTCTTTAAGTAGAGTCCCAGCTTTTAAGGATTTTCCGTGGATCCATACTATACAAGAACAAGTAAAACAAAAAACATCAGTACAGGTCGCGCAACCTTTTTTTGTCAATTAGATGGTGAAAAGCATCCTGCAACCGATTCTGCTCTCCAATGTCTAGAATGTAGTCGTTGTATCTGCAAAAACTGTTATGAGGATATGGTTTCAACTGATTTGACTGTATGTCCGTAGTTTTTACAATTCGAGGGGTCGAATACCCAAAGCTTTTCAACTTCAAACAACCCAATCAATCATGAGGCGAAATCCATGCCTGAACAAGGGGTTCAAAGGATCGAGTTTGACCATTTGAAAGACAATCGGGAAATTTTAACAGAGCTAGCATCTTCGAAATCCTTTGAGTTAGTGTTAGAGTCAAGCCAAGTCGAAAAATTCGAATCCATGACCGTTCCTACCCCTAACAGCCTCGCGATAGATGTGGTACGCAAACTGATTGAAAACAGCAATGGGGAACTTCATTACAAGGATTGGATAGATTCAGTCGAATTAAAAGTGGTTGTAACAGAAGTCATACAAAAACGGTCTATAGATTTCTTAACTGCTGTTTCAATGCTCCTCCGAGGTGATCCATTTGAAGTATATAACGGGGATAACCCATTCCGATTCGTCCATCAAACTCCTGAACACAGAATTTACCAAATAACTGTTTATTATCCAGTCAAAGATCCTCAAAGGATGTTTGAAGATTATGCTTATGATCTCCTTATTTGTGAGACGATTGATGTCGCAACTAGACTAGTTAATGAGTTAAGTATTGCAGCAGAACAAATTGCTGACTATGACGTACGCCTCCTCACCGAGAAACCTGATTTTAAAGGCTAACGTGAATTAATTAATGGGGAAGTCTATCGTGCTAGATTACCAGATGGGGATTACATCAAGCTCATCGCGTTGTGGGGATCATCCGTTTGGATCACAACTCCATGGGATCCTGATATAGATTATTTAATGGGAGAACTTTGGGAAAGTTGGCATCAGGAGGCTGAAAACCAGATTAAGCTAGCTCATCCTCATGAACCATTGAAGATGCGACGAGAGTTAGCAGAAAAACACGCTGATTTTCGGCTTAACAAATATCTACAAAAGTATGTAGAACCTCAACTAGCTAGTACTCAAGTACAGGCTGTTCTAAACCAGACAAGAGTCCCTCAAAAAAAGGTTGCAAAATGGATTGCGGAGAACCTGCAAAAACTACATGAAGAAATAAAATTGAAACATTTGAAACAGATAACCCCATTAGATAACTTTTTCTATTAGCTGTGGATTTAGTTATCTACCCGGCAACTTATGAAAATTTAAAAGGAATGGCTTTAATCACTAAATTATAATAGTACTTATCGATAGCATCTCCTCAAATACTCATTGAGATGCTTTTTTTTAAAGTAAATACTGAATTAAAAACTGCGAAAGTGATAAAACAGGAAAAAAAATTCCCATTTTATTAAATATTGAGGCAGAACCCATGGTACATATTAAGGAGATAAGGATGACTGGGTGGAAGTCATATGGACCTGGTACCGTCAGGATGCCTCTAGCCAAGGGGTTTACGGTAATTGTCGGACCTAACGGCAGTGGCAAGTCAAATAGTATCGATGGTGTGAACTTTTGTTTGGGGGCCTTATCTAAGAAGTCGATGCGAGCAGAAAAGATGGTAGCACTGATTTACAACGGCATAGGTGGACGCAGGCCCGCCGAAAAGGCTACTGTTGAGATTATTTTCGACAATACTGATTATGCTATTCCTCTCAAAGAGAAAGAAGTGATTGTTAGCCGAGAGCTAAAACGTACTGGGAGTGGAACTTATCGCTTAAACGGCAAGCGGACTACTCGTACAGATATTCTGGATAAACTACGTATCGCAGGTATAGATGTCATCAGTTCCTACAATATCATCGCCCAGGGACAGGTTGGTGAAATTGTGGGGATGAATCCTATCCAGCGCCGAGTGCTAATGGAAAATCTAGCGGGAGTTGGGCAATTTGATGATAAAAAAAGATCAGCTCTTGTTGAGTTGGATGAAGCACAACGGAGAATGGATGAACTTCAACTATTAGTAAATGAAGTAGCAAAACGCGTCGAATTATTACGGAAGGAAAAAGAAGACGCAGAACGCTGGACTCAACTCGACCAAGAGATACTTCAGTTAAAAGCTCTTTTGATATCGTATGCTTTCCATAACAATCAAGATCAAACTGCTAAATTTGATAATGAAATAGCTAATTTCCGAACTGATCAAGAAACCATGGTTAATGAACGTGGACAAATTAACGATAAAATTGATGAAGCTGCTGAAAAGATTCGATCTCTAGAAGATCAACTAATTAGATTGGAAACTTCTCTGACGGAAATTCGTACTTCAGCTGAAGAGAAGAACATTGAAAAAACAAAAATTGAGGAAAAAACAGAATATAATAAGAAAACAATCAAATCCAATGAAAAGCGCATCAAACAACTCCAGGAACGGCTTGATCAAATCGAGAAAAAAACAGAAGAAGACATTCAAACAAAGGAAACACTAGAGGAAACAAAAAAAGAGCTACAAAGCAACATTAATGATACACAAAACCAACGAACCGAGATTGAAAAAGAATTAGAACAAAAAAATCAACAATATGATGAAATAAAAAATGAATATGATGATGCCGAACGTAGACACAAGGTAGAGAATGATCGTTTAACAAAAACTCAAGTTTCATTTGAAGTCTCCCAAAATATGGTCACAGCATTTCAAAACAATGTTAATGAATTTGAGAGACGTCAGAAAGAGATGGAAGATCAAATTAACGCTTCTCAAACCAAATCTCAGGAACTTCAACAACTCATTAAGGAAGACAACGAACAAATCGATGAAGCAAAATCAAAAGTTGGAGAGGTTGACCAGAAAAAAAGCAATCTAGATTCGAAAATTGATTCGCTTGAAACCAAAGCTCGTGAACTTAATGATAATTATCTTGTACATAAAGCGCGAATAGATACTATATCTTCATTTCTAAAATCAGAATCTGGAAAAGAAAATCCAGCAGTTTCTTTTATCAGTACTAAAGCAAATAATGGGGAAATTCAAGGAGTACTGGGAGAATTCCAAAATTTATCAGATGAGGAGACGATATTACCCACAGAGGTGGGGCATCTCTCAGATGCAATCATTACAGGCACAATTGACACAGCTTTAAGCTGTATCCAACTTTTAAAAGATAGTGCTGTTGGTGCAGCTAATTTCATTCCATTAGAAAAGTTTAAACTTAAAACTACTGAAAAATTCTCTAATATTGTTAAGAAGGTCCGTGAACAGAACGAAGTAGTTGCTGACCTCAACCAAGCAGCAAAAACATGGCGTAAACGAGATCAAACGGTCTCAACTGTTGATGGGGATGTATTCCATTCTAATGGGATTATCTATGGTGGATTTCACCTTGCTGCGGCTCAGGAAACCGTTGATACGCTTCGTACAGAAATGAATGAGACACAAACCCAATTGAACACAACTGAAGAGCAATTGAAACAAGAAAAAGAAAACAAGAAAAAATTGCTTGAACTTGAAAAAGTCATCAATGAGTCAATTGAAAAACTAGAGAAACAGATTCAAGATGCCACAATTCAGCTAAATCAACAAGAAAATGAAGTAAATCTTTACCAAGATAATATGGAGAAAAATAAACGGGAATTGGAACCTCTCAAACAACAACTACAGGATCGTTTAAAAGCTAGAGATGAGCAACAACAAGAAATGGAATTCTACGAAGAAAGTCTTGAAAAAATTGCGAACGAGATAATCGAGATCGAGAAACATCTTGAAGCTGCTGATACACGTCCTCTCTTAGAAAAAATGAATCAAGTTGAACAGCAACTTGGAAAGCTTCAGGGAAAACTCACAGGGATTGAATCACGGATTGAAAGCTTAATCACGAGTAAAGAAGAAAAAGATCAAAGATTAACAGAAACAAATGAGGAAATAAACACTGTTCAAGTTGAAACAGCTAATCTAACAGGTGAACTGCAAGTTTTAGACGAACAACATTCTCAGCTCGGTGATCAGCTTAAAAAAATCTTAGAAAATGAAGAAGAAGTTGTTACAGAGATTAAGGATGTTAAATCAGATCTTGGCACTCAGAAAAAATATCAGGGGCAACTTGTGAAAGACAAAGAAAAACTAAATGAAAAAATCACTAAACAGGAGGAAAAAGTTACAGAAATCAAGCTCCAACGCGAACGCTTAACTGTTGAACTAGAAACATTGCAGAATGAAGCACTAGAAAACAACATTGAGATCCTTCCTGCAGATGCAGAAGAGTTAAAGAAAATAAATGAGAGCAAAATAACCAGTGAAATCAATCAGAAATCTGATCAAAAGACACGCTTAGAACCTGTCAATATGCGAGCTTTAAAGGAATTCCAAGAAGAAAATACACGGTTTATAGAATTATTAGATCGTAGAGATATCCTCATCGAAGAACGTCAAGTCATCTTGGATTTCATAGAAGAAATAGAGACAGAGAAGTACAGCGTCTTTATGAAAGTCTTTCGATCTGTGAACAGACATTTTGGCTTGATTTTCCACGAGTTATCAGGGGGAGATGCCAAACTAATCCTGGAGAAAGATCCAAAGAAAGGGGAAGATATCTTTGAGGGAGGTATGTTCATTGAAGCCCATCCTGCAGGTAAAAAAGTCGCATCGCTAGAATCAATGTCAGGGGGTGAGAAAGCATTAACTGCGTTAGCATTTATTTTCGCTGTCCAAACAGTTGATGCTCAACCTTTCTATATTTTAGATGAGATCGATGCTGCCTTAGATCCTATGAATGTTCGTCGGGTAGCCAAGCTCCTCCACCGTATGAGTCGAACTGTTGGTGAGGAGCCTGATGGGAAGGAAATTAAGAGACCAAAGAAATCTACCCCAGGTGCCCAATTTCTAGTCATCAGTCATCGTGACATTTTGATGGCTTGGGCCGACAGACTATACGGATGTACTAATGTGAAAGGATTAAGCTCGGTCTTCTCGATACAAATGAGTGAGCAAAAGCACCTAGAACGGGCGGAAGCGTTCTAGGGTGAACATTACTCAATTAATACTTAAATTACTCGAGGAACACTAAATGGCTGATGTGGAATTTTCAGAATCAGACCTAGATGATGAGGAAGATGAGGATGATGATTATGTCCGGTTATTCAGCCACAGTGGGCAATTTTTTCTTGATGAACCCTACATTTACCTAATTAACCCCGATCTTTTCCCTGAACGGGTAGCTTACATTCGAGATTTTAAAATGACTGAGATTCTCCCCGATTTCCATCGAAAACTACAGAAGCAGGGGTTAGATTTTCGAATCCTGGGGCAAGCAATTTATTCAGCTTCTCGGATTCACAAGAAGAAGGTTAGTTTAGCTATTCAATATGAGAAAAAGCAAGAAGAAAAGCTAGCTATTCGAGCTAAGAGACGAGAATTTCAATTTAAAATTCCTCTTCATTTCTATGCAACTAGAGATATCCTTGCTTTAGCAGAATCTGCTGACCCTGAATCCTTTTATGCTGAGCTCTTACTTGGTCTCCAAGAGGAAGATGAAAAGAAAAAACTAGAAAAAATTAAAGCAGAGCAGAAAAAGATGAAGGGGGATGTTAAGCGGCAAAGACGAAAGCTAGAACTAGCGGATTTCGAGAGTTTTGACTATGAACTAGACCTTGACAGGGTTGCTATAGAAGATATCGTTAAGAACACCTTGAATATCATTAAAGAAATTGCTCTGAAAGATAAGAACAATGAAGCTGAATTTTCCAAAGTTGTTAGGAGAATGGAGGGGTTAGGCGGTTCTGAAGAGAAACGACGCCTGACAAGAGCACGTGTCTTGATATCCTGTTTATATTTATTTCGAGACGAGCTCATAACGGCAGAACAAGAATTAAACCCACCCTATGAAATTTTTATTCAAGTAATCGAAAAAAAACCCAAAAATAAGTAGTTTAAACCAAAAGATATGAGAAAAAAAGGGGGAGAAAGGAACAAAAACTTACATTCCTACTTCTGCACGACTGATTTCTATTGAACGCG
>CAZALJ010000067.1:0-8341 GCA_964485715.1 uncultured archaeon | reverse complement strand
TCATTAGGAGAAAAGAAAAATGTCAATTGCCATTGTCTTTTTTGAATCCGCTCTTGAATTAATCCCAGAATCTCTACGAAAACATCCTTTAATTCGAAAAGAATGGCGACAAAATGTAAAAATGAAGAACCGAGGAATAATACTGGATGGAGCAATACATAGACCACTTGTTGAGTCTCTAAAAGACGCTGAAAAACGAGGAAGACCTGATATAATCCATCATTCGTTATTAAACTTGATGTATTCTCCATTATTGTTAGAAAATAAGGTTAAAGCATTTATTCATACGAGAAATGATTTGTGTATTCAGATTCCGTCAAAATGGCGAATACCAGTGAATTATAATCGTTTTATTGGATTATTCTCACAACTTTTACTGAAGAAACGTGTTCCTCTTTCAGGTGAACCGATATTGACTGCGAAACATTGTTCTTTAGAAAAGTTACTTCAACCATTTGATGATTCTGAAATTTTTCTCTGTGATGTTCCAACTAAAGACAAGGAAGACTTATTCCCTATGAAAAATCTCAAAGATATTTCCCCTCTTTCTTCAAAGGTTTTTTTAATAGGGGGGTTCCAACGTGGGGATGCAGAACTCTACTCCCTAGATTCAAGTACTTCAACCCAAAATTGGTCAGTTCTTTCTTTGTATAATGAAATAAAACCAGCTTGGGTAATCACAGCAAAGATCATTTACTGGTTAGAGGTCAGTGATCATTAATGGTAGTCAGAGTGCTTATAGCTAGCATAAACCCCGTGAAAATCCGTGCAGCTCGTGAAGCTTTTTCGAGTTTTTATGAGGATCTTATTGTTTCCAATATAGAAATCAATGAAATTGATTCAACTAGAATTCACTTGAAATCACAACCTTTAGGGGAGGAAGAAACCTATGAAGCGTCTAGATGGAGAGTGAAATATACACGAAATAATGAGCCTGGATTTGATTTTTATGTGGGAGTTGAAGGAGGTGTTGTTTTAACACCTCATAACAAGCCTAGGATTGTGGTTTATAGCTCAGTAGGCAATAATTCAACTATCGAAACAGTAAGAGGTTGTGAAATTCCTCTTCCTCATGAATGGTATAAAAGACTACTATATGCTCCTCAAATAGAATTGGGTGATTTAATAACAGAAATCAGTGGTGTTCCCAATATTAAACAAAAACAAGGAGCTGTGGGGTTTTTGACTCAAAATATCGTTAAACGTTTTGATATTTTAAAACAAAGTATTATGATGGCATTAATTCCTTTTATAAATTCCACACTTTTTGAAATACCAACATAGTGAAAGAGAGATGAGGGAAAAACCATTAATACAGTGAATTGTTCATCTTAAACTAAAGTAGTTTTGCCTCTATTAAAAAGGGATTTGTAGTTTAATGCGATCCATTCAGCCAATCAGTAAACATACGAGAATTCCCAAACAGGTTGAACAAATTAAGCATTGGTTGGATCTTTTAAGACTAGAATATGTTATTTTATCCGATTCACATGATGGGAGCTATACTTTTCTTCTCCCGATTAAGAATTGCCCTGATATCAATATAACATTAGATAAAGATTTTTCTCATCTTTCATTTTTTTCAAATGGACTAACACGTTTATCAAGAGAATCTGAAGATGTTGTTCATTCATTTCTCCGTCAGCTGATGAAACTTCAAAGTCATTATTTTACTAGCAGAGTTATCACTACAAGCCCCCAAGAAGATCTAAGAGTATTTTTAGGCTTTCGTTTTGACGAAATGTCCATGTACCGTTTTTCTCGAAAAATTCGTGAATTAATTCAATTCGTTAAAGAAATTTCAGAGTTGATTGATAAGCAAAAAATGAATGAGCTTTGGCGTGATACTGAACAAGAACCAAAGTTTCCAGAAATTGATGTCCGAGAACGGATACGTTTCCTTTAAAATATAGTTAAAATGGTTTGTTACGCCAGCTGAGAACAGTTTCTACCCAACAGACTATAACTGCAAATGACCCAAAAATAATCGCAAATATCTCGCCCGTAGAGAAAGGTAACGTTAGAAAGAAGGCAATATAACCTCCGAATAACACAGAAACGAAAATGGCATAAAAAAAGAATCGAGGGAGAGTAAAATTTCCAACCATTACAAATTGATTTAGTGCTCCAATGTCTACCTTTTTAGCAACTTCATAATTTCCAAACCGATTCTTACGAACTATCCCCAATGTCTCCAATTTATCTAAATGGTAACTAGAAACACTAGGAGATGAGAGATTTAAACTTCTTTGGATTTCACGGACTCCTGCAGCACTTTTTTTTCGTAATAAATAGAAATAAACATCTAGGGTGGTACCTTTAATCACGCTTTCATAATTTATCTCTAATTGTTCTTCGCTTTGCTCGTCTTGTTTTTCAGATAAACCTTTGACTCTCCTAATCATGCTTTTTGTATGTTGGTGAACCATTTTGTATCCTCAAAAAAAGTTATGCTTTTACATATCACTGAGTTTGATAGACAATATTCAAATAAAACAAGTCTGGTGTTGTCACCAACACTTTCTATGGATGAATTATAATAAACAATACTAAAGGAGCTCAATCATAAAATGGCTATTCGATCTTCAGAGTCCGAAAAGATCGATTCCCTTCGTGATATCCTATCTTCCCTTGAAACCACAGCTCAAGTGAGACCAGAAATCGAAAAATATGTCATGTCTCTTTCAACTAGGCTTCTTGCTTTAACTAGGGATTATTACGCTAGCTTGATCTTTCTATTTACCACTCCACTATCCTTTCATCAGAGATTAATTCTCATGCAATTAATTTCAATATACCCTCAAGGAAGTTCGGGGATTGATTTAGCACGAGCATTGGGAATCTCTGTGCAATCTAAATCCATCTATCGCGATCTAAAGGCCTTAGAAAAGCAAGGCCTCATTCGTCTTGATGAAATCCATTCTCGTTTGAAGTTGGCTTATGCAAATTATGATAATCAGCTGGTTAACAGGTTGGTTGAACTTGTTCAAATCCATGGGGAATCTTTACGGGATCTACTTCGGGAAAAAAAGCAAAAAGGTGAATAAATTTGCTATTATTGCCAAATAAGAGAATTTGGAGATATCAACTGACTTTTATTGTTATCTTAGCTACTACTCTTTCGGTAATGCTTTTGGTCTTTTGGTTACCCCCCATCATGAGAGATTATGGAAAAACACCAACTTTGGACGAAGGCCTAACTTATGAAAAAGCAGAAACACCAATTACCTCAGCTGTAGTATTTGATTTTCTCCCAATAATTGTCAGTTCACTAATTTTCCTAATCGGATTATTGATATTATGTGAATTACTATTTTTTTGGGTACCATCATTAACAGATCTCACCTTAAATAAAAGCAAAGGGAGAATGGTTTGGACACGGAAACGACTTGGTTTTCCCGAAAGAACCTTTTCGCTTTTTGAAACAAATTCTAAAATTCTTATTCGTCGCAAGCGATCTTCTCTTAAAGGCTTGCTTATGAGGGAATTTACTATGGAGATTCACCTTACTTTAGACAAAGCAGACATCAAACGTATTTCTGATTTCGCTGGTATTGAGAGGATTATCCAAACTCCTACTCACAATATTCTTATTAAAACAGTAGTTCTGAAATGTTTACCTCTTCAACTCATCCAACTCCGAACAATATTAGCTTCAAGCGTAATGGCTCCATTGAAGACGATCCTATCACAAAAAAAGCCTGTATAGCAGAAAAGGGCTTTCGATTATTACAATAATTAATCTCGAAGTTCTTATAATACATTCACTGGAGGGAATATCAGAGCGTAACAGCAGAGTGGCTGATTATTGGGTCATAATTTGGCCCGAAAGAAGTGGAACTGGTAAAAAATGGCTCGGATCATAGCCTATCAAGTACAAGACAATGGTTTTTTTGATCCAGTAGCTTTTAAAAAAGAGAACCTTAATTCTACAGAGGTTTTTATTTTTGTTGATGATGGGAGAAAAGAACTTTGGATCTGGATAGGCGAAGAGGCTGATGTCAGAACCCGATTCATTTCAAGCACTGTAGCTGCGGAAATCAGACGGCTTTATGGCCTTACTTTTCGGGTCAGATCTGCGGATCAAGGGCATGAATCTAGTGATTTTTGGAAATGCCTTGATCTTGTTCCCCAAAGTGGGATTGGTCCCGCAGAAAAGTCTGATTTAACTGAGATTATTCCTCCTAAGCCTCCTAAATTCAAATCCTCAAAAAATAAGACTTCAAAGACAACTACTGTAAAATCCCCTAAAAAAATTACAAAAAAGAGGAAGAAGACAAAAAAACAGACAACTACACCTTTGACTGAGTATACTGAAACAAAACCATCTTTAGTTTCCATTCCTCCATGTCCCCAGTGTAAGAAGGGACATTTACTTCCATACTCACAAGTCATAAATGTGACTTCAAGAAGGAAGGAAGTATTACCATATGCTAAATGGATTTGTTCACACTGTAGTTTTTCTCCCACAAAAACTACTTCTCTATAAGCTAGAAAAGCATAAGAATTTGATGTCAGAGATAATCATATGTAACACGAATCCCTGAAATAGAAGGATCATTTTTGGTTAAGAATCTGTTTTTTTAGTTCTTAAAAGTTCATCAAGTTGTTTTCGTTTCTCTTCAGGCATCTCTTCCATTACTTTTTGTTGTTGTTCAAGCAAATTTTGCATAAAGAGTGAGTATAATAAAGGAAGCACCATTTGTGTTTCCATTTTAGCCTCAAAGTCCGCGCGTGCATTATCACGATCTTCAATAAGACGTTCTTTTGTCATTGTACCATGTCCTAAGCCAGGAACCGATTTATCTTTGATAGAGTAATTTTTACCATTAAATCCTAATGGAAAAGCTTTGCACTCCAAGGGCATAGAATGATAAATGTTACAAAGTCTATTTTCCTTATCGAACATTGAACAGCCCTCTTCCGATCCAGTTAAGACTAAAGACAAGAAACTCTGATTTTCTTCTGACCCAACTGCTTGAATTGTGCGAAATTTCAAGTTTGGAAAAACAGCATTAATTGTCCCTGACTTTGTCCAATTACGTATATCAGCTATTGATATTGGAACAAATTCTCTTTTCTCGCAACAATTCCCACATTTTGTACAATTGAACACATATCTCTTCTTGGACTCAGGTTTGGCTTCAGCTTCCTGCTTTTTTTTGTTTTTTTCTTCTTTTTGAGTTTGTTCCTCTGAAGATGTTTCTGAATCCTTTTTTCTTTTCTCATCACTTTCCTTTTCAGACATTTTTACCATCTTCCTTCATAACTAAGTTTAATTCTGTTTTCTGATTTTTTTGGGGTTATTTTTTTTATTTTTATTAAGGCATTTCAAGTAAGTTATATGCTATTAATTGTTGATACCACATTGCTTTGCTATTAGTGCCGCAGTTGCTCCAGCATTAATGCCATTGTCGATGTTTACAACAACCAATCCTGGAGAACATGTCTGAAGCATTGTCATTAGGGCTCCTTCTCCTTTTCCACCGTATCCATAACCTGTTGAAGATGGAACACCTATTACAGGGACGTTTACAAGACTTGAGACGATCGCAGGTAATGCTCCTTCCATACCAGCCACAACAACTATAGTTTTTACTTTTTTCTTGACCATTTCTTTTAATGGAGTGAATAAACGGTGGACTCCAGCAATTCCAACATCATTGAATTGAACGGTTTGAACTCCCATCAATCGAGCCATGGCCTTTGCCTCCTCTGCGATTGGGATGTCTGATGTTCCCGCGGTTAATAGACCAATACTATAAGGGGATATTGGAAATTGGAAGCCTTTTTTTGTTATAGTAACAGTATAAGGTTCATAAGACGGTGCAATTAGGAGGTCAAACTGGTCTGAAAATTTCTCTCTTATGAGATCAAGGTGTTTTGTCAAGACTCTAGAAAGTAGAATAGCTGAATTATCAGCCATATATCTTGTTATAATAGTTATCAAGACTTCAGGGCTCTTTTTTTCTGCATAAATTACCTCTGGAATTCCTTTACGTTGGTATCTACCTAAATCCAGGTTAACCCCTTCTTCAATGTATTCCAAACTAAATAGACTTAAAGCAGCCTTTCCCTCCTCCAAGTCCATTTTTCCCTCTTTTATCTTTCTTAAAATGGTATCTATATCACGCATTGTTTTCATCCTGCTTGTTAATTTCCGCGAGAATGCGTTTTCGAATTTCTCGTAGTGAAATTCCTTTTTGACGTGCTATTCGTCTTAAATCCTCGTATTCTACCTTTTCTGAGATGAGCTCTGAATCTATAAATCCCCTCTTAAGATGAACGGTCTCCTGTCCATTCATCACCCTGACTTGATGTGAAGTTTCTTCGCGGGATACAATATGACGGAACCCTGGGAGAACTCGGACTCCTAGTGTACCCAATTCACGATTTAAAATAGTAGTTACTTGGAGAGTTTTTGAGGGTTCCACGATTACCCGGATAAGAAATCCAGGCCGATTTTTTTTCGATAGTGTGTTAATTATTGTAAGATCAAGGATAAAATTCTCTTCAAATAAAATATCAAATAAGTAACCCAATGTTTCTCCATCTACATCATCAACATTAGTTTCTAAAATATTAATTTCTTCTTTTAATAATGTGGAAGGCTGAGAGCCTTGAATAATCTGCAAACAGGTTAAAGTACCTTCTTCATACTCGCGAGTTCCGAAGCTTCGGCCAATTTTGTGGATATGGATCAGTGGAAGGAAATTGATGGGTGTAGCCTTTAACGCTGTAAGAAGTGCTGCACCTGTTGGAGTCAATAATTCTCCTTCAATTGGTCCTCCTTTAACCAGTAGCCCTCCTTGACGAATGATCTCAGTGGTTGCAGGTGATGGAACAGATACTTGGCCATGAGCTATTTTAACCAAACCTCCACCTAAAGCAATCGGTAATACATTAATTTTTAATTTAAGGAATCCTAACTTCTCCCAGAGATAAGTAAACCCAACTATGTCAAATATTGTGTCAATAAGAGCCAATTCATGAAAATGTATGGGTTCAGACTTTCTGTTCAGGCCATGAACTTTTTTTTCCGCCTCAATCAAGATGTTTAAGGCATTGAAGGCTATTTTACGACTTTCAGGCAATAAGTGTAGTTCGTCACATAATTTTTTCATGATATTTTGCATTTCTTGAGGTAAAAATTTTTTAGTAGCAGAAGTTTGAATTTGAGTGCCATAAAAGCCTTGTTTTTTAATAGATAACCATTTTAATCGGAAATCTGAGTCGTACTCCACTAAAAGTTTTTGAAAGAGTTGACAAAATTCGGTACGAAAGGTCTCTTCTTGTGTGTCTAATAGAGAAGCGATTAACAGGTCACCTGCAGCGCCTGATGTAGTAGGGTCAATTATTACAAGCGACATAGCCAATTTCCTTTTAGGAAAAACTCCATTATTCTTGAAATTTTAATCTTGCTTCATGAAATTCCCTCATTATTAAGTCTTGAACTATAGTAGCGAAAGTTTTTACAATTTTCAAATAATTGGAAGGTGAATTACATTCTCAGAAGTTAAGACAGAAATAGAATCTTTATAACTTACATCCTAATGGGCAATAAACATGAAATAATATTCTTTCTCGCTCAATAGAGGAAATCATGGATGATCGATGACGGGCGGGTTTGATGACTGCAGTTTTAAATGCTGTACAAGAAACACATAGCGGAACAGGTATCAAAACAATCGATCAAGGCAGATACTTCGTTCATATTGTCGAAGGGGAGTTAACATACGGGATCTTCTTTAGTCATGAGAATGATTTAAAAGTACACAATTTTGCTAATACCACTCTCCAGGGATTTGAATTTTTTTTCAATAAAAAAATAAAGAAAAGTATTTCATTCAATAATGACGAGTTTATTAAATTTCAAGATTTTTTAAATAAAAAATATAGCGATTTAATTTCAATTGATGTGGTTAACCTCTCAAAGATCATAGAAATCATGGAAGAATCAATTTTTTCAGATTATATTATTTTAGAAAAACCAAATTTTCATCAAGTTTTTACCCATATCTCTTCTCTTCCAGAAATTCATAAGCATGCAAATCAAATAGCCTCAATGTGTAAAAGCCTTCTCGAAGCTAGTTTAATGATAGGTCACGAAACAACGAAAATTGAGTTTAATCTAGGGGAAAATTATTACGTTTTCACGGATTGTTTTGTAAAATATTGTCAATAGAAGCAGTAAAATTGATAATCAATATAATCAGATGAGGTAATCGAATGTTCTAAACGGGAGAAAGAGAGGGATGGGTCATAACAAGAGCGGAAAAGTATTTGGAAGAGAAAACAACGGGATAGAAGAAGGTATGAAGAGAAATATAATTATCTGCTA
>CAZALJ010000066.1:0-8481 GCA_964485715.1 uncultured archaeon | reverse complement strand
TCGATCATGCCCTTAGCTGCTTCCTTTTCGGCTTGTGATAAAGTAATACGAGCTCGTCGTTCTCGTTCAGCTTCAGCTTGCCGTGATATCGCCTCTTGTAATCTGCCTGGGACGACTACATCACGAATTTCGACTGATATAATCTTGATTCCCCAGTTTTCAGTCTTCTCATCAACAAGCTCCTGCATATGATGAGCTATTTTCTCTCGTTCTGCGAGTACCTCATCTAGTTCCACCTGCCCTGTGACTTCACGGAGCGTAGTCTGAGCTACCCATTGTGTGGCTGATTGATATTGCTCAACTTCAAGGATTGTTTTTTCGACATCAATCACTCTGAAGAAAAGGACAGCGTCAATTGAAACCGGAACATTATCTCTCGTTAGGCTTTGTTCTGAGCGGAATGAATATGTTTGAATCCGTGTGCTGATTATACTCGGTATTTTATCTATTCCTGGAATAATCCAGAAGATACCAGGGCCACGAAGGCCTGTATACCGGCCTAGACGTAAGACGGGCGCACGCTCCCATTCTTTTACAACCCTTATTCCACTGAGGAAATAAATTAGAACCAGAAAAAAGGCAATAATGATTATGACTCCTAGGAATATATCTGGTACAGCCTGACCAAAAAAATTTAATGAACTCATTTTCATCATCTTTTCTGCTTATTCTTTAGATAGCTTTCTGAGTAAAGGCAAGGATATTTCTTATTTAAATTAATGGTAGTGGAACTTAATATTACATCTCTCTAGAAGGTTTAAAAGTCATAATCTCAAAAAGACTAACATGAACTCATAAGTATAAAATGGAAATTGTCACAATGTCTTTTAATCAATTTGTGGTTGAATTCTCAATCATCGGACATAGTACGGTCGGTCACGCAACGTTAATACGACAATTATCTCCGCATACCGTATCATTAATTCGGTACCAATTACGAAAGCCAGTCCAGTCTCGTGTGGTCGTTCGTGATGGAGAGGTCAGCATACCAATGAAGATTGGACGAGCTGGACCAGAAAAATCAAGACGGGAGGTAAAAAAAGGGGAGGTAGCTTATTGGACACAGTCTCAAACTCTTATGATTTTTCTAAAAGATAAACTAACCGAGTACCCTGTAAATGTTGTTGGATCTATTAATACAGGAAGCATGAAATTTTTCAAAGATTTAAGTATCGGGAATTCTATCAAACTAGAGATGATTAAACCAGCAATTGATGAAACAGATTATTTGTGACTTTGGGAGTTCTATTGCCCGAAAAATAATCGTTCAGCAAGTCGGATAGGGAGTCCTACTCTTTGTATTTCCCGTGCTACTTCTCGTATATCATATTTTACCCTCACCCAATCCAGTCGCATGGCAGAATCAGGGTCAATCTCAATAATTCCTACTGAAGCCCGTGGATCGTTATCTCGAGGTTGGCCTACTGATCCTGGATTAAAAATAACTTTGCCACTTTTCTTACTCTGGTAAATGAATGGGATATGCGTATGTCCGATAACTAAAACGTGGTTTTCCCCTACCATATCCAGTAGTTCATCTTTTCGTTCTCTCGAGTCTTCTGGATAGACATAGTCAGCTAAATAATCTTTGGGCGAGGCATGAGTGAGATATATCTTCACACTCCTTTCCTCGGTCTCGATAAATTCTCTTTTTGCGAGGATCGAGAGAAATGTTTTATTATATGTTGTTAATTCGTCAAAAGTCCAATGAACAGCCTCAACCGCCCATTTCTTGAATCCGTCAGCATTTCCAGTTGCACATGCCACATCATGGTTGCCAATGACGCTGACGAATGATTCCGAGATTTTACACATTTCATTGGGGTATGGTCCGTACCCTACGATATCTCCAAGACAAATGACATGATCAATATTCTTACCATAGAGTTCATTGATTTTATCATGAACAGCATGATATGCAGGAAGGTTACTATGAAGGTCTGCGATTATTAATATTCGTAAAGAACGGGTTCCCATATCACACCAACAAATAATTCAGATAGCTTTTGAGTTAGAATTGAAGCTATATATTCCTACTCTTATTTTTTTCCTCTTTGAAAAAGATAAGAATAGAAAGAGGAGGAGGAAAGAATTAATCTGTTGTTAAGATGTGAACTTCAACTTCTTTCTCTGTCAGAGGTTCCTTTTTCCCTAATGCAGAGGTTAATATTTCCAGAACTAAAATCTTCGCAGCCTCCACATCAAAGCCTACTTTATATTGTTTCCGTAGAGCGTCAATTATACGTTCATTGCCGCTTCCTGCAGCATAGGCATTTACAGCAAAAAAGGAACCACCATTATCGACAAAGAAAAGCTGTGCTTTCTTATCTGTAGGACTAAATCCTGCAAGAATTAATGCTGTACCGAAGGGCCTTAATCCACCAGCGATAGTGTGTCGAGCCATCAAATCGCCTAATCGCGATGCTAATGCGCGAACAGATATTTTTTCACCATAAATTAATCTATGTTGTTGAGCAAGTAGACGAGCTTGACCTCTAAGAAGATTTGAATCAGTGGATAACCCCGAGGCAACAATATATAGTTTTTGATCGATTTCTTGGATCTTATCTGGTCTAACAACAAGTGGGTCGTGAAGTGTTTCCCCAGCTAATAGAATGGTCTTATCATCTAGAATCATGCCAACAGCAGCAGCTCCTCTTTCCGAAGCCTTCCGAGCATATGAGAGCTGAACAAGTTCACCATCAGGGGACCAAATAGCAGCACTTTTATCGTATGGAACACGAGAGTCATACATTTGTGATTCACCTCAAAGATCTATATGGATTTCTTCAACAACTTCATCTTTAGTGCTAAAGATTAATCCATCAATACCGTTTCCTGTGGCAATATCACGACCAATTGCCATTTTTAACGCATTAATAGCTATATCTTTTGCTTTAGCCTTTGTCAAATCGGGTTTCCATGATGCCTCAAGAACACCCATGGCCAGAAGAGTTCCAGATCCGATAGCGATGTAATCCTCCTCTGAGAGGGATCCACTAGGATCAAGCACATAAACATGGGATCCACGACGATCCACGCCTCCGACAAGGAGTTGCACCCACCACGGGGTATATCTTCTGAACCCTCCGTGGATGATCGTAGCTAAGAGACTCGCCGCGACGCGAATGCTTGGTTGAAATCCGTTCTCTAACTCATATAAACGAAGTTCAGATTGCATGACCGAAACGAGCGTCTGAGCATCTGACACCAACCCAGCAATCCCTACTCCTGTATACTCGTTCAATTTATGCACTTTTTTCGCACGTTTACTAGCGACAAAGGTTCCGGCTGAGGCTCGTCGATCCGCAACCAGAATCATTCCATCTGCGAATTTCAGAGCGAGACCGGTTGTACCAGTCACAAGCTGCATCTGATTTGGATTTCCAGCATTATACATTGGATTATTTGGAAAATTCATGGTTAATTTCTCCTTGAATTATCATTTTATTTTGATAATAAGTTTTTCTGACTTATTTAAGCTTATTTGGCGAAAATGATATATTGACTGGCTTTTGAGAGAAATGATTAATCCGTTTTTCTAATAATGTTAAACTCTGCTTTCACGCATAGAAGGGGTGTAATAATTAAAATTCCTTCAATTTTGGCGTTCTATCCTAAGAATTCGACAGTAAAAAGCTAACTTAAATGAATTGGGTTTTTAAAGTTCCATATAGAGTGCTGGCTTGGTAGGTTGAGCCCTAGGAGCTCTATTTAGTGGGTCTGCAAATTCGTCACTTTCAGCAACATAAACCACGACAGGACATCCAAATACTGCTTCCATATGGGCTTTATATCCCTTAACCGCTTCAAGTTCTTTGGTGGATCCCAAAAACTCTTGTCGGAAAATTTTCGCATCTCCACGAATACGCTTTAATTCTTCAGCTACCATTTTCATTCTGGAAGAAAACTCTGATATTGTTTTCAATTCCCCCATTATTTTCCCCATATTAAATGCCCCTTCACCTAGAATGTCTCGCACAGATGAATATAATTCCTGTTTCCATTCTGGAGCGATGTAGATGGAAATACTGGAGGGATCTGATCTTTTGAGTTCAATAATAGATTGGATGTCTTCAATTAAATTATTGACAAACGACATCTGACGACTTAATATGGTGCTTTCCGCTGAAACATCAATTGAGGGCATTAAACGTAAAGAACAGAACTCTGTATTACCAATTCGTTCATTTAACTCTTCACAGATGTGAGGTATCACAGGACTTAGTACAACAATCCAGGGATCCAATATAAAACGTAAAGCAGTATTTTTTTCTTGTTCTGGGATCCCAACTGAAGATTTCTCATAGAATTCAACTTCTCGCAACATTAAATGAAAGCTGTGTGACACATAACTCCGACCATCTAATGCTTTTAATTGCTCAATTGCATCTTTTAAATGTTGATGACAGGTAGAAACAAATGCACAAGTCATGAATGATGCTTTTTCCAAGTTAAACTTAGTAGGGGGGTTATCAGTGATTAAATTGGCAACTGTCCAAAATTTGCGAATACGAGAAACAAGTGTTGTTACGCCCTCTTCTGTCCAATTTAATACCGTGTCAGCAGAACCAGCTGCAACTAAATAAAGTCGTGTTACGTCAACAGAATACTTCTTTGGCAAATGAGCTATTGGAATCACATTACCGGCTGATTTTGACATCTTTTTTCCTTCTCGGATTAACATCTCATTCAATGAGAAATTCTTTATCCAATGTTTTTCAGGAAAAATTGCAGCATGGTGGAATATAGCAAACGATAAATGATTGCTTATGTGACCAATGGCGGTATGCCGTAGATCATTGGGATACCAAAATTCAAATTCTTCACGCATACTCTCTAAAAGGCTAGAATCAATTTTAGTTTTTTTGGAGATTTTTGTGACGTTTCCTTGGCTTAAGAAAACAAAATCGAATACTGCGGGGATTAACTGATCAGAAGTAATATTATTTTCATGAATTTGCCGAATTATTGTATAAAATGCCATGTAAATGACGCTATCTGATAGAGACTCAATGATCCATCCTTGACCCTTTGTCAAAGGAAATTCAGTTCCTAAACCTCGTTTTCTCACGCATGGACGCCGATCCAACCAATTAAAGGTGCTTTCAAAAGATCTCCGATATTTTTCAGGTATTATTGCCATTTGATCTAAAGCACGCCGAGCAGTTGCTTTCCACTCAGTATCACCATAGTTCAAGAAATATTGATCAGATATTACTCCAACTATTATTTCACCTCCACATCTACAGACTGCTTTTCGTGACACCTCATAAAATGAACTAGCACGCCCTTCAGCTTTTAATGTTTGAGCTACTTCGTCTTTAGCTTGTTCTACTTTCAGACCCACAAACTCTTCCGTATTACCCATCATAATTCCATTATAAAATTCAGTGGAGTATATTTCCTGGGTAGCTAATTCTAACTTCTCTGTATCATTCTGATTTTCAACACCCATTTTTTCACAAATTTCTACCGCAGGGAATTCTCCGTAAGAGTCAAGGGAAATGAGTGCAATAGGGTTCATGGCTTGAACTTTTTCTGTTAATCCATCGTATGGTTCTAGAGCAGAAGGGTCTCTTTGTAGATCTTTTAGTGCGATATAATCGTAAGGAGCATGAGCAGGTACTGAGTAAACCACTCCAGATGCATGATCAGGATCAACAAATGTAGCTGGTAATATTGGCAAAGGACGATCAGGAATTCGGGGTGCAAAAGCATCCTGTCCTATCAATTTAGATCCAGGGAATTCTTCCAAGACTTTGATCTCATGATTTTGATGCTGAAGCTTCTTTTCTGCTTCAGAAGAAACAATCCATACTTCTTCATCTATTTCAATTCGTTTGTAGATGGCAGTTGGATGTAGCCAAATATTAGTAGCCCCATAAATTGTCTCTGGTCGGAAAGTGGCGGCTACTAAATATTCGTTCCCTAAGGCAAATTTTAAGCCGACAAATTCTTGAACCTCAACTTTATCAACATCAGCATCTAGAATGTCATCTTCACCAACAGCATTTTGGCAATTCAAACACCATAAAATAGGATATTCTCCTTGTACGATTAGATTTTTAGCTATTAAATGACCGTATTGCCATTCAATGAATTTGTTGTATTCTGGATCCCCAGTCGTGAATTGTCGATGTATGTCCAAAGAGTAACCCATGGCTTTAAAATCACTTATCATATTTTTTGCAAAGAACATTGCCACATTCATAGGTTTGACAAAGGATCTAACTATTTCAGAGACTTTTTTCTTGTCAGTTTCATAAATTTCAACGTAATCGGTGTATCTTTCAATCTCTTTTTTATCTCCTGCTTCAATTTTGCCAGAAACAGAAAGAACTGGTGTCCCAGTTATGTGGAAAGCCATAGGCCATAACGTATTATATCCTTGCTGCCTCATGAACCGGGCAAAAAGATCTCCAAGTGTATATGTTCGTGTATGGCCAACATGGAGTGCTCCAGTGGCATAAGGATAAGCAACAGTCACAAAATACTTCGGTTTGGAATGATCTACTTGAGCTTGAAAAATGTCCTTTTCATCCCATCGTTTTTGCCATTTTTGTTCTACTGAGCGTAATGTCGCAAAGAATTCTTCGATAGGTTGTTGTTGTTCACTCACCACAATTCACCACTTTTCTCAATCTTTTTCATTTCATTATTATCTGCTTCGCGGAAGATAGTCTCATCTCCTTTAAAGCAAGAAAAAGAGGAAAAAATTGTTACTGAGGTTATCTGGAAACGTTCTCTGAAAATCTGAAGAAATATTTTATGGGTAGAGAACGTAATTCCTCATTATTATTACCTCATCCCAGCACTCATCTATTGGTACTTATAAACCTTTGGAATATTCCATCATAGCTCTTGTTTAACAGGATTTCCTTAGGTATAGTACAAAATTTATTTCAAACTATGAGTGTAAAAGAGCTATTTCAAAAGTAGAAAAAAGAAGCAAAGGTTGCAACTCTCAGATGAAAAAGCTTAGTTTGCTTGAGATGCTGTAGTATCAGTCAGGTTCAAAATTATCTGATAATCTAAAAGTAACTGCTGAATGATCTGTAGGAATTTATTAATAGCTGCTTGTGATACATTATAAGCCATTATTTTAATTTTGGAAGCAGTAATTGTCGAAATTAGAATGGTAGAATGGTGTTCCGTGTGAATCCATTCTAATTGACCCTTTCCATTGGAATAGTAATGTCCAATGAAACGAAAGTCACCAAAATATTTTCCAGCCAAGTTATTGATAATACTCTTCACTGGAAAATTATGATCGGTTGAAAAAGCTGTAAATACTTGTTTGTTACCAGACTCAAGGTTTGAATAGTCTAGGAACATCTGTTGTTTGTTATAATATTCTCGCACCCTTTCGTAGGAATTACTGTCTAATCCATAACTCCCATCAGCATAACGTTCGACTAGTCGATCCTCTTGCAATCGTTCAAGGGCGCGTGATAGTTTTTGTTGATGGACATCCTGCAAGATTCGACGAAGCCCATTAAAACGAAATGAATAATTCTTCTCACGTGATGATAATTCCGAGAGGACATGTTCTTCAAGGCGTGAAAGATATTCAGGGATAAATTCTCCATCTTCTTGATCCGAAGTGTCCATTAGTTTAACGCTTCCTAATTAACCAGTTTTTTTTAAAATATAAAAATATAAAGAAAAAGGCATACCTGAGTTTTTGTGTTGAGTAGGTCTGCCTAGTCAATCTTTACCTGATATTTTTTCGATGAGTTCTTAATTTTTTTACCACGAATCTCAAGAACTCCATTTTTTATTGTGCTTTTTGTGGTATTCGCTTCAATTTTCGAAGGTAATTTTATTGTTTGATTTAATTCATTACTCTTAGACTTGCCTGTAAGTGTAATTTCTGAACCAGTTTCATCAATATTGATAGATAGATTTTCCTTGGTGAATCCTGGGACCTCAACAATAATTTTCAAATGTTTATCCTCATCAATGAAATCTACAAACTTCTCGTTTAAGGTAGAAGCTGCTGGAAGACGCGGTTCAGAAAATTCAGAAAGGCCTTTCAATGGGAATTGCAACTCAGGAAGACCCTGTTTGCGACGATAATCGTTTAAATTCCCCCATTGACGAACCTCGGGCTGATAATTAGTATCAGATCCAACACGAACAGAATATCCATGGGTTATTGGCCCGCCTTCTTGGTATTCAGAAGAACTAGACCGCAGAAGAGTAGTAATATCCTCGTCAAAAGAACGAAATATATCTTCGAAATTAAAATTCCATATATCAAAAAATCGTCTTTTACGGTTCATATTAATCACCTTGTTGATTTTTTACTTCAATACAATTATCAAAAAATGATAATTTGTGAGTACTTCTGTTAGGAAAATATTCACATCATGTTTATAAATATTACGATTTCGGTGATTTTTTGTGAATATATTATTTCTATACAATTAAAATGTTTTTGGTACGAAAAATTTGTCAGAATTGAGTCAGAACCTA
>CAZALJ010000065.1:0-8495 GCA_964485715.1 uncultured archaeon | reverse complement strand
CTCGAAGATGGAGGTACTCATCGATTTGAGACCCTTACCTTCCAAAGCCCAGGCATTCATTATGTTACAGTATCTGATGTAAAGAATAAAAAATTTGGCACTAGTAACCCTGTTATGATACACCAAAAGAAATTGGATTTGATGCTTTATTGGGGAGACCTACACGGCCAAACGGAGGAAACTGTCGGTACTGGAACTGTTGACCAGTATTTTTATTTTGCCAGAGATATTGCTGCACTTGATTTTGTTTCACATGCTGGTAACGATTTTCAAATTACTAAAGATCACTACAAAGATACACAGAGAGCAGTTAAGCAATTTCACGAACCTGGGAATTTTATTACCTTTTTAGGGTATGAATGGTCAGGTAATACACCAGCAGGTGGAGATCATAACGTCTATTTTCTCAAAGACGATGAACCTATGCACCGTAGTAGTCATGCACAAGTAGAGGACAAATCGGATGAAGAAACTGATCGCTACCCAGTTTCATGTCTTTTCGACACTTTTCGTGGAAAAGATGATGTTATAATAATCCCCCACATTGGGGGTCGTCGTGCGATTTTAGACTATTTTGATCCTGATCTAACACCATTTATAGAGATAACTTCAGTCCATGGTCACTTTGAGTGGTTTGCTCGAGAAGCTATGGAAAGGGGCCTAAAAGTGGGTTTCATAGGGGGAAGTGATGACCACACATGTAGGCCAGGAGGAGCACGGCCAACCTCAATGGTTGAAGCTGTGAATGGAGGATTAATGGGGGTTTATGCTACAGAATTAACCAGAAAAGCATTATGGGATGCTTTTCGAAAGCGACATGTATACGCCACAACTGGCAAGAGGATTATCCTCCGTGTAACGTGTGGTAATGCAATGATGGGAGACGAACTAATCATAAATCAACCACCAATGATATGTGTGGAAGTCATAGGGACAAAGAGTTTAGAAAAAGTGGAAATTCTAAGAGGGATGGATATAATATACACTCATCAATTAGTCCAAACTGATATAATGTCTAATAAGATCAGAGTTGTGTGGAGTGGTGCAAGAGTGACTACAAGGCAAAGAAACACTGATTGGAGTGGCGAACTCATAATAAATAAAGGGCAAATCGTGTCTGTAGAGGAATTTGCTTTTGACCTTCCATGGGATGGCATTCTTGAGAAGACGGAGAAGAAAGTTAGTTGGCACTCAACAACCTCAGGAGACCCCGATGGAGTTATACTTAATTTAGAAGCTCCTGAAGATACTCGTATATTTTTCAAAACAGAACCTGCGAGTTTTTCTTTCCAAGTAAACCAGCTGACAGAACCACTGATTGTAGAAGCTGGTGCTATAGAACAAAAAGTTGAAATATCACGAATATCAGAAGATGAAAGTCCATTAAAAGTGAGCTTCGAATACACGGACCAAAAAGTGAAACCAGGTTTTAATGCTTATTATGTACGAGTGATTCAAAACGATGGAGAAAAAGCATGGTCGAGTCCCATGTTCTTGGATTACATTAAACCGAGTTAATGTCCTTAAATTTTCTACAATAGATCTTTTTTCCTTTTTTTTCCTGATCTAGGCCAGATTCACAAGATTGTACTATTCAAAGCAAAATGTATATAGCGAGCTATTTACAAAATTTAAATTATATCTAACTTTCACCTTTAAATTTCTTTAATGTGAACCATCATGCAAATCATTGAGAATTATAGTTTTGGTAGTATAAAGATAAACGGAAAATCGTTCTCTAATGATGTAATTATTTTTCCAGAAGAGGTACTTCCCAATTGGTGGCGAAAGCAAGGTCATAATCTCCATATGGAGGATTTACAAGAGGTAATCAAAAGGAAACCAGATATATTAATTATTGGGACTGGATATAATGGAGCTATGAGGGTTCCAGCAAATCTTATCACAGAGCTGGAGGAAAAGGGAATAAAAGTAATAGTGAAGAGGAGTAGGGAAGCTGTTAATGAATATAATACGCGTGTGAAAGAAAAACAAAGAGTAGCTGCGGTTTTACACCTAACATGTTAACAGTAATGATTGCTTCTAATTTTAATAGAGTCATGGCAATTAAATTAGAAATCAATTTTTATGTTTTGCCAAGTCCAGTATATTTATAAATATCCTGGGGTTAAGAAGTTCTCGTTAGTAAAACCTTAGAAATACTCCAATTCATCGATTTTTGGTTTACTTGGAATTTAAAACTACTACAAAGGGTATACTTTTATAAGAGGGGAGGAAAATTGCGTAATTGTATTTAAAGATAGATTATATCAACTTTACCATAAAATGGAGAAGGAAAAAGTGGTGTTAAGATATGTAGAAGTTACAAAAGAAGATATTCCAGAATTAACGATAGTTATGACTCGTGCTTTCGATGATGATTCACAAAAGCACCTTGGAGTTCCTAAAGGAGGCCCTGATGGATACGATAATGGTGATTTCTTTCGTAAATGGTTGTTTCCATACAAAGAATCTGTTGGTTATAAAATATTATTAGAAGATAAAATTATTGGTTGTTTCATTATTTGGATTTTCGATCATGGAAGAAATAGATTAGGTACAATTTTTGTAGATCCTGATTATCAAGGGCAAGGCGTAGGTACACAAGCATGGCGATTCATTGAAGAAACTCACCCTAATACGAAATCTTGGATCCTCGATACCCCTAGCTGGGCAATCAAAAACCATCATTTTTATGAAAAGAAATGTGGGTTCAATAAAATCCAAGAAGAACCAACTGAAGACCATGAAGGATTATCATTTATTTATCAAAAAGTGATGGATTGACAAAATTCTAATTTTTTTTACCAAATTTCATTAATTTTCCCCTAATGACGAAAATTAACTAATCTTTTTCTTTTTAACGATAAACACTGGAATGGCAATTAAACACCAGATAACAATTAGTACTTCAAATCCAGGGATAGATAAGGGATTAAATGTTTCATTATCAACAGAAAACTGTAAAATTTCTAGTCCATCAGAAAAATCAGCAATAAGAACGAGCTCGTCTTTAACAGCAACGTTATAAGAATAACCGCCATCATTGTATTGAGCTATTGATTTTATATTGCCTGGTTCACTTATATTTAAAATCTGTAAACCAGCTTCCCCAGCTGAAATATAAGCAAATAATTGGTCACCTCTTTCTGCAACAACAAAACCATAAGATTCACCAATGGCTTTTTCTCCGACTTTGACAATATTTGAAAGATTGCTTATATCAAAAATTCTTATTCCAAAACTAGCATCAGTTGTATATAGTAAATTATTATGAATAAAAAAATCTTGAGTACTAGCTGTATCACTAAAATGAAAAACCTCCTTATATCCGTAATCAGTGATATTAAGTATTTTAAATCCATTACCAGCTTCTGAAATAAGAACTTGATCATCCAACGAATAAACCCTTATAACACGCTTATTATCATAATAGCTTCCGATTTTAACAGGATTAAATGGATCAGAGCAATTTATTATTTCTAAACCAAGATTTTGTGAGGCCAAAAATGCAAGATCACCAGATTTATGAACATCAGTAGAACCAGCAGTTGGACCTACATTAGCAGAATACTGGCCAATGATCTTAAGGTCTGACGGATCTGAAATATTAACAATTTCTAATCCGTCCTCATAATCAGCTACATACGCACACATGTCATCAATAATTAGGGAGTGCGCAAAAGTGTATATATCAAAACAATCTCCTGACTGAACTGGGGTCGTTGGATCACTGATATCATATGTTTTTAACCCATCAAAAGCATCTAATACATATAAAATGTTGTTGTTAACTTTTACATCGCAAATTCTTGAACCAGCAATCGAACTAATTTCCGATAGAAGTAATTGATCAGCATTTACATCCATATCATAAAACAAATCAATTTCTCCACTATCATAAAAAGCGTCTCTACTGGTGTTAATTTGCCCTACTTTGCGAAGAACTGTCGTATTATCATTTATTTCAGGGTCTAATATTATTCCGATAGTCACAAAGGTTGCAATTACAATACTTCCAATTATTAGCATCAGTACGTTCTTATTGAATCTCATATTTTTTCCCTTTGACGAAGTTGGGGATTTATATAAATCAGGGATTCTTCCTCATATTATTAACTACTAATAGCGTAAAAACAACGACGTGTATCTGTCATATCTGTTATTTTGATGATCAAACGAGCTTTCACTAAGAGCCTAATTGCATACCGAATTGTTCTTAGAGAATACCGTGTTTCAGATACGAGCTCTTTAGAAGTTTGTGTTTCACGTAATAGTAAAATATGATAAATTAATTGAGCAGATGGCGGCATTGTGTTTACTAATTCAATATTACTTATCATTATTAACACATCTTCCCGTTTTTATTTCGGGTGTTGGCATTTTTTTTATGGTTCTCTCCAATGATGTGCTTGAAATGAGTTTGTATCACATTTCATCACTGATCTATATCTTTATAAAGACATTGATTATTATACAACTACTGAAGCATATCGAATATTGAAAATTGAATAAAGCATATAAATATTACTAAGGATGCATTCTCGCATAGTTATTCAAGTTCAATTCTAATGAAGAAAAAGAGTTATTTTTTAAGAAAAAGTTAAGTAGAGACAAAAATCTCATTATTACAAAATCTGAGATGATTCCTTGTCCGAATTTGATCCCGAAAAGATATTACAAATGCTTCAGGATCAAACTCGCTTTTCAATTTTTCTTCATCTACTGATTTATAAGAAATTAACTCTAAAACAACTAGCTGAATACCTTAACAAAAGTAAAACAACTATTTTTCACCATATTAGGAAGCTTGAGCAATTAAAGTTGATTAAATCTGAGGCAAAAGATGAAGGGAGAAAACTCTTAACAAAGTATTTTTCGCTTAATTATGATACTATATTGAATGAAATTAAATTGACGGAGGATGAATCAAACACTGATTTAATAAAAACTAAAAATTTAATTATTCACAATCTTATGAATTATATAATAAAATTTTCTGAAGAACATCATGAGCTTCTTGATTCAACATCAATCAAAATTTTTCCTTTATCTATAGGGGAATTTGACGAAGAAAATGATACTTTTGCAGATTTTAAGGTTCATCTGGCTGACTTGGCTGATGTTTTGAATTTGGATGGTTTGAATAATAACGAAGAATCCCCTGTTACACATATTTACGCTCATGTCCTTATTCCCATCAAAAAAATTTTGGAATGGAAGTCTGAGTCAGGTTCTGAATAATTCATTATAACATATATTTTATCGAATTATGTAATTTTAAAAAAGGATACCATTTTCAGCTCAGCCAAATTCTTTATAGTGATTTTAGGGAATAAATTTCATACGAAACTGAAGTATCAGAGAATTTGGGCTTTATATGAGAAAACTTGAGATAATTGAGATAGAGAACAGTTACCTTAATTTCTTTACTCCAGCTATTATTGTAGCCGTTGGTTACTTTCTATGGAATCTCATCATATGGCCTTTAACAATTTTCCACCATTATAATTTTGGAGGAATAAACATTGATTCAGATATATTTAATGCTATATTAGCGATCTTATCTGGTTTATTAGTTGGCTTAATCGTTTATTTCGTATTCATTCCACGCCTAAATGTTCTAGATGTTGATTACAAAAAACCTGATAAGATTGGATTTATTATTGTTCTTTTCGTATTTGGATTTGTAATCTTTTATCGGTTTTTAATGACAGTTTTGTTTGAATTTTTTGGAACAGAGATCTATTTTACTATGCCCTGGTTTGTTTGGAACAATGACTTATTACTTGACTCTCAATTTATGGTTTTGTTTCTAATTTACCAATTAATCATCAATCCACTCTTTACAGAACTTGTTTATCGTAGAACTGTTATCCCTTTGTTAGAAGATCGTGGATTATCCCCATTTCTTGCGGTGATAATCTCTAGTTTTGGTCATTGTCTTTTTAGTTTACCCTATTACATCTATAATCCAAATCTTTTAGCTAATTTATACTGGTTTATGTCGACATTTATTTTCGGGTTTGCTACTGGAATTATCTACATTCTTACTCGAAATGTACTGTTTCCCATACTTTATGCGACGTTATACTATGTTTACCGTCTCACTGATGGGTTAGGGGAAGCATTTAACAACGATTTTCTACTTATTACTCGTGATTTGATCCATTTCAGTGTTATATTAGTTGGTTTAGCGATAACAGGATATATCATTTGGAATTTGGTTAATAAATTCGATCCAGAATGGATTAAATTAATAAAATGTCCCTCTGTTCCTCACGTGAAACGTGGAATAATAGGATTTCTTGTAATTTCCTTTATATTAGTGGGAAGTCAAATATTAGTTACTACAATAATCGATAATTTAACTAAATTAGCTGATCTAGGTAATATATTTTCACACGCCATTTTTTATCTAATAGCGTTTTCTATCCCATTCTGGTTAACTATCACGTCAGAGTATGCCCAATATTGACGTATTGTATAGTTGAGTTCAGATTTATCTTTTTTATGTCATATCTCAATTTTTTAATTAGGATATTATAGTAAACAGATATTTTTTTTGTCCCTTAACAATATTCATCAATCTATAAAAAAAAGAAGAAAAAAAAAGAAAAATTAATCCTTCAATCCAAATGAGAGTTCTGCTAGTACTTTATTGGGGTTATATTCTTCCAAAATATTAGCGAATTCCGAATCGCTCGGTCCAAGGGGAACACTTAGCAGTTTGTCAGTACCATACCCAGTGGATACACATTCTTTAGCTATATTGATGATTAATGGTTTATAAGCCTGTTCATTCCCAGAAAGATAGGCGTGAAACCGCAAAATGAGTCGTTCTTCTTCTCTGGGTAATTTGAAGATAAGTGGTGCAGAAGCCATTACTAAAGTCTCATCTTTAAAGATCAAAACAGCATGGCCGTCTTTCAACACACGATTTCTGAAATAATTATCAATATCTTCGTCAGAGCTAAACCATTCAACATCTCTACCATCATTCTTAACTAAATTTACAAGTAGATCGACATCATCTGAAGAGGCTATGCGAGATGTAAATTCCTCTTCAGAATAATCTTTTTTGGCAAGTTCATTCACATCAAGTTCATAGCTATAAACTTTGAATTTAACTTCTAATCCTTTCTTTTTGAAGAATTCAACAATTTCTTCCCTCTGAACTTCTGCATTCATCCGAATAGCATACTCTTTGACTACATCACGTTGCTTAATGTATTCCAGCATTTCGTCAAATAACTTATCTTGGACCCCTTCTGGGCAGTCTGGGAGAGCCCAAGGATAACCTAAGTGGGTTTCATTAATCCTCGGATAGTCTCGCGCTTGAATGTATGCTAATGGTTTCCCTTCTTCGTTAAGAGCATATCTAACCATTTTAGGGTCAACTTTATCACGTTCAAAACGTTCAATGATCTGTTGAGCTGTAACTGGTTGTGGATAATCTGGATTATTATCATTGTATATTCTTGCTTGAAGTTCCTCAAGTCCTTGACTTGGTTCCCAGAAACGATAAACTACTTTCATCGATGATCACTCCTTTACATCCATTGATCCTTAGAAATGAGAAAATCCTTATTTCTCATATATTTGAGAATACGTTCTCGACCGATTGAGAACTATTAATAAGTTATTATCGAGGCAAAGATTGTACGATTAGTTTTTCTGATTGAAAAAATTAACTTTAGGGTAAAAAATATCGCTGGTCAGTGTAAAAGAATGTCAGATAATCAACCCCAAGACGCAATAACGTATTCTCAACTTTTAATGAAAGAAATAACCGATGAAGCAACAATTAAGCTTTTTAAGGATAAAAACCTTTCATCTGTTTTGGGGTTTTTGCGAACTCATAAAGATCCTATGACTATGAGGGAGCTGGAAGAAAATTTCAGAAAAATTGGTGAAGAAAAGTCTGATAAAACCATTTATCGTTACCTCAAAAAGTTAGAAAAAGCTGGTTTAGTAGTTCAAGCTGGTAAAAGGGTCTTTACGACTAATAAGAAAAAATTGAAGACTCAAACTCTCTATACAAGAATAGCTAAGATCTTTTTCCCAATTGTAGAGCCTGAAGAAAGAGAAGCAGTCTCGGAAGAAGAAAGTCATCAAAAAGAGAAAATGATCGAAGCGATTGGCATTTCGATTAGTAAATATTTTAACGCTCAATTGAAATCTATTGATTGTCTAAAAAGATTTCTGAAAAAATTCAAATATGAAGGATCATCTCTGCCTAGAAAAGTACTTCAGAATGCAAAGGATGAGATTACAGATTTATTAATGGATCTTGATTGGAAATATATTGAAAGTACAGTAGATACCATAAGTTTGCTAGCTATCTTACACGAGAAAACAGAGTGGCAAAAAGAACTTGCTAATTGTTTCACGAGTAAAGAAGTCTAGGTTATCGATTAAATTGCAACGATCAACATCAAAAACACCTCTTTTGTCGCTAATTCCTGAACCAGTTAAAATGATATTTGATTCAG
>CAZALJ010000064.1:0-8623 GCA_964485715.1 uncultured archaeon | reverse complement strand
AGTGATCTGCATTTTCGGAGCATTTCATTCATTCCGTGTACAAGAGGGTCTCAAAGCCAGCTAAGTACTGTTGTTATGTTCTTAAGGGATGTCTCTTCCAATTGATGAATTTGCAGACCTCTTCCCACTTCCAGCATAAAATCTTTTGTTCCAGCTCCAATCCATGGTCCAGTGTTCATAAACTTAAGGGATATTTCATGTCGTTGTTCTAGAGTTTCTGCTCCCCTGAGTACATCGTCCCCTTGAATTGTAATATGGTTTAAACCTTCAATACCCGATGTTTCTAACGAAATTCTTATTTTGAGATGGGTGAGGGAAAAAGATGGTTTCCTTTCTTCACGTTTTTTAGTAAGCGACCGAATTAATCTAGCACGGATTGGCTTTTGGGTTATTTTGTCAGGCACTTTGGTGATGAATGGTAGTACTTCGTTCTTTAATATCTCTATTGCGAGATCTTTTGGTTCTAAAAGAATTGTTTTTATAGAAGGTAAATAAATAAATCGAAACGCCCTTCTGAGTATCGTAGAACGGGAAGAAAACTCAACAAGTACTAGAATGGCATGTTCACTAAGTTCTCTAACAGAAAAAATTCCTTTAATTTTAGTATGCTCTTTTAATAAGTATTTATCGACACTAAAGGTTTTCTGACGTTTTTGAAGATGAGATAACGGTTTGATTTTTGAGATTTGAAATACTTCCCACCATACATCAGAGATATTAAGTATTTCAGCTAATTTTTTAAGTTGTTTAATCCTAGATTCCTTAACAATCTTGATAAATTTCATAGTAGTTTCTTTATTCTCGCTTGAAAGGAGCCCATTAGGTTCTAATTCAACTGAAGTATTTTCCCACTTATCTATTAATCGTTTAAAGAAATACGTGGGAAGATGTGCTAGATATGTAGATTCTGCCTCAGTACCCACAAAAATCACTCCTATTGTTTAATTTCATCAAATTAAACCTGCTTTCAGATTTCATCGAAAAAGCTTTGAGCTAGAGCTTTAAACGCCTCATCAACTTTGATATTTTCTTTAGCAGAGGCAGATATATGTTCCTTCGCCTTGATTTCCTTAGCGAGCTGAATACCTTCCTCTACTTCGATCATCCGGTAATCCTCGAGATCAGTCTTATTTCCGACTACAATTGTTTGAATTGCGGATTTAGTCTTGTCCGACTGCCCACAGAATTGCATTAGTTCTTTGTACCAGGGATCTTTTATATTTTCTAAAGATTCAGCTCGGGTAACATCATAAACAAACATTGCAAGATGTGCACCCTTGAAGAACATGTGTCGGATGGCAGCAAACCTAGCTTGACCGCCAATGTCATTTATTGATAGTGTTACTGTTCGTCCATCTTTTAATTTCACTTGTTTTGAAGAGATATCTAGCCCGACTGTTAATTGATATGAATGACGAAAGCGTGAGTGGACGAATTGAGAAATTAATGAGGTTTTACCAACTCCTGGGTCACCAAGAAGAACCAATTTAAGAACTAGTTTTTGTTTCATGCGAATTTCAATCCCTGAACCAGCTTGATAACTGGATATTTCTATCTCATCCTATTTGTCAAATATCTGCTTGGTATCTATTTACAGTGATTAATACATACTTTGATTCATCAAATATATATTAAATCATTGATATGACAAATGTTTTTTTTTACTTTCGAAATTCTAACTTACTTCCGCGGTTAAAGCACTTAATATTCTCTGTATCAAGTAACTTTAGTCAGCTTTCCCTTTATTCCTATAAAACTTACTGTTACTACCTAAATAACTAAATTTGAGTGAAATAAGGCATTCATGGCAATGTTTGAAAATCAATTTTTTACAGACGACGTAAATACTTTTGTTGCCATACCTTAGTAACAAATTGCATATAAAAAGCAAATTGTATAATAAGCAACATCCATCGAAAAGTATCTGTTATGGGTTTAATCCTAGATTTCCGACGACTTTTAGGATAAAGAGTTATTACTGGGATATCAATTATTTTTAGATTCAATAACCATGCAACTAGTAAAATTTCTGTTTCCAAATCGAATTTATTTCTCGTAAGGCCATGTTCAAGAATGTGACGCAAAGCGGTTATCCTATAGCATCGAAAGCCACATTGTAGGTCATTCAGGTTCCAATCTAACCAATAATTGGTCCAACTTGAAGTTAAAATATTTGAAATCCAATTAACAGGAGGCATTTGACTGTAATCACGTTTTCCAAGAATGATTTCAACTTCTGGGTTTTGATTGATAGTTTGAAGAAAACGAGGGATGTCTTGGTAGTCATGTTGTCCATCAGCGTCGATAGTCATTACCCATTCAACATTAGGAAATTTTTGGATAATGATAGCAAAAGCACTTCGTAATATATCCCCCTTTCCTCTATTCTTCTTATTTTTTATGATTCTAATGCCTAATTGTCGAGCAATCCTTACAGTATTATCTATTGAGCCATCATCAGCAAGTATCATTTGATCACGAGAGAAAAATTTTGCAAGCGTTTGAATAACTCTAGGTAGAGTATCTTCTTCGTTATACGCTGGTAGAAGTACTAAAAAATTGGGTTTTCTCAATATTCAGCTCTCAAAATCTATAAATTTGGCGTTAAAATCCAAAATCTTAATTTTTCTAATGTAAACTGTCCATCTTATTCTTGTTATAAGAGATTACGTATAAGACCAAAATGCCTCAAATCGCTTTTTAGAAAGTTTTTTTTAGGTTTTACTAATTATTCACTAAAAAAGCTTAAAATAAGATTAATTTATCATTTAAAACCTTGATTTTAATGTTTCAAAGGCGGTCTTTTTTGAATAAAGCTAGATATTGCGGCTTTGGAAACCTTAACTAATATGAAATGTGTGAATTATTTTCATCATTCGTAATAATTTTCAGAATAAATAAAAAGTTGAGAAAAAACTGACAGAATGGTTTTCCTCACTAAATTTTATCTTAATATTTCCTTGTAATATCTAAGATTGGTCACCATACCATTCCAATAGAACCTAGCAATGCTTATATTGAAATAATAGAGGATATTAACCCAAAAACAGATTATTCGGAAAGTGACTAAAGGAAGAACTCCCATGCGTGCTGAAAAGTCAGTATCCAAATTTGTTCGAGAAATACTTGATCAAGATCCATCACTTGTTCATGAGCTCCAACAACGAAAGACAGCTCAAAGAGATATTGCTAAGAAGATTAAATTACAATTGATAGAAGAAGTTAATTTCAGTTCTAAGGATCCTGCGAAATTAGAGGGAAATGTCGCAGTTGCAATAACTCGTTATCTTAAAAGGCTTCGTACACAGCAAGAAGAGCTGCTGGGAATTAAACTAGTTCAAACTATTCTGAAAAAAGGAACCACAGAAGTTACAGACGGGTTAAAGCACTATCAATTACATTTTCATAAAAATACTAATATCTATAACGTGACAAAAATAATTGTTGAACAACTTATTCATGAAGACATCTGTTCTGTGTACCTCAACCGTCAGAGCATTGAGTTTTATGTTAAAAAGATGGCGGAAAAATCTTTTCTTAGTAAAATAACTGAAATTAAGGCTGTAGATACTCTTAAGCTTCAAGATTCCTTAAGCTTACTCAAATTAATACTTCCTAAACAAGCTCAAGAAATTCCTGGTATTCTAGCACACGTTTCTTCATTACTTGCTGACCAGGCAATTTCAATCTATGATATTATGGTTCATCACACCGATCATCTGACTATCATTTTTATAATAAATGAGCAACATGCTTCAAAAGCTAGGGATATCCTTCTTAAGTTGAACAATGAAAATTTAAAGAAATAAGAGAAAAAGAGGGAAAAAATTACATGAAATTAATTATGCTCGGTGCTCCTGGCTCAGGAAAAGGAACACAAGCAAAATTAATAACCAAGGATCATGATATTCCTCAAATTAGCACTGGTGATTTATTAAGAACTGCTGTTAAAAATAACACTGAATTAGGTTTAAAAGCAAAAGAATTCATGAATACAGGAAAATTAGTACCTGATGATTTAGTCTTGCAACTTCTTAGGGAAAGACTCAGTCAAAAAGATTGCGAAAATGGATTCATTTTAGACGGTTATCCTCGGAATTTAGCTCAAGCCCAGGATCTTAAAAAAATAACTAATATTGATTTGGTTATTAATATTGATGTAAGTTATACCCTATTAATCGAACGGATTACTGGGCGTCGAACCTGTAAACAATGTGGAGCTATTTTTCATATAAGATACAATCTACCCAAAAGAGAAAGTATATGCGATAAATGTTCTGGAACACTATATCAAAGGGATGATGATACGGAGGAGACTGTGAGAAAAAGATTGAGCACTTATGAAAATAAGACAAAACCTCTTATAGAGTTTTACCAGAAACAAAAGATTCTAGAGACCCTAGTAAGTGACGGATCCATTAATGAAATGCGCCAAAAGGTTTCCAAGCTTTTAACAACAAAATTTAATTCTTAAAATTGCCGATTCTTTACATGTACATATCGATTTGGATATTTTTCTTTTTCTACTTGTCTTTTGTTAATTTCAGATAAGTATTCTAGCGTAAGGCTAGATTGTTCCATAAACAGTTTTTTCTCGTTATTCTTTTTGTCTTTTCATTTTTCAAAGGAGTTGGTCAATTTGGGTTACTAATTTCACTATTACTGACACATTGGCCTCTCTAGAGTCACCACTGAGTAAGAAAACTATTTTCTCGCCCTTATCTGGATTTGATTGGAGTAGGAACGAACAGATTTCAGCATCAGCAGGATTCTCGGCAAAGAAGATTAATTTACGATTTTTTCGAATTAATCCCTTCACAGCGAGGATATCTGGTTCTGAGCCTCTTCGTGTGAGGTTCGTAAAATTCAGCTCAACTGTCCAACCTGCCTTTTGTAAACGTCCAATAACTTCTGTGCGAACATTTTCATCATATGTAATTGCTTGACTTGGGAAACTAGTAACTTGAGGAAATTCCTCAACTGATTCAATTATTTGTTCATCGGATGATGGGAGTTCAACTCCCGCAGATTCTTGTGAAGGTACTGATGCAACAGAAGAAGAAGTGATCAAGGGCTCCTGGGGTTGTTGGTGCGCTTTAAATAACCTCTTTAGAGCTAATGTTTTTGCTTGAGCATCTCTGGGTGTTGTATCAGGAGTAATTGAACTTGCTAATTCTTGTGGTTTTACATCCAACGCTTGATCATGGGTAACAGTAGGAAGAGGTTCTTGGTCAGTTGGTGGTGGGAGCTCTTCTTCGGAAGACTCAAATAACGCTTGAAGAGTTTCGATTGATGGTGGTCTCAATTCAGATGATAGTGATGATTTTTGAGCAGAAATTTCTAATCTGGGTACTTCTAAGGTATCTAGATATTCCTGTTTGATAGAGATTTCTTGGGGTGGTGTTTTTGCTTCTGTGATAAGTTCTTCGACTGGAAGATCAAGATCTTTTCGAGAAAAACGAAGATCAGCATATAATTGTCCCCGTTTTCGTGATAGTTTGAGAATTTCTTGGATTTCCCGAATTTTTTGAGTAAGTTGAGGGTTTAAAATTTCTAATTGTGATTCTGAAACCTGTCGAATGTAAAATTCAGCTTTGGTGTAATGTTCCCCTTCTAACGCATGAATTGTTAATAGAAGGATGGCTTTAATGATATATTCCTCATTCCTTTCGTCAATTTTAAATTGAATGATCTTTTGAAGAAGCTTATTTCGTTGCCAAACTTTCCCCAGTGTCTCTAAAATCGTAGCTTTTTCATAAAGAGCTTTAATTGTCCAAAAAGAATTCTTCACAAAGGTAAATTTTTCATAACAGAGATCTAGATATGCAATTGCCTTCTCTAAGTAACCTCTCTGAAGATAATTCATGAAAATTTCATATGAAACCATTCCTTGAAAACGTGCAATCTCATTTTGGGTTTTATTATCCCCAAGAATACCTGCTTTGTCAAAAGCTGTTTGTAGAATATTTAGAGTATATTCTTTCATTTCTTCTTGGTAATAAAGAAAAGCAGAGTTTCTATAAAGATCGATAGCGATTGGAGGTTCATCTTCTAGATCAGCAGCAATCCTAAACAATTTAGCAGAAGAAATGTTATTGCCAATCTTGCTGTAAGAAAAAGCCAAATTTCGAGCAACTACTGAAATCGCCTCCAAATCAACCCCTGTGGTTTGGCTTCTCGCTATTGCAAGAGCGTTCTTTAGAATAATGATAGAACATTCATACAACTCAATTTCTTGAAATTCAACACCTAAACCTAATAATACTGATGCATATGCTAATGGGTTTACTGGTGTTTCAGGGAAAAATTCGGTTGCATTATTGATGTTTTCAAGCGCTACTTTTCGATGTCCTTTCTTACCAAAAGCCAATGCCATATAGGTATAAGAAATTCCAATGATGCTATTGAGTGAGGGTGAGACCTTACTCGCGATCTGAGCAGCCCTTTCAAATGAGTGAATAGCAAGATCGAGGTCGTTTTCCATTAGGGCTTGTTTTCCTCGTTTTATTATACGATTGAGTTCCTCTTTAAGCTCTGTCATGCTTTTCAATTCTTTGATTATGTTAACAAACTTAAGTTTAACTCATCTTTGATTGATAAAAACAAACTTAAAAAAACAAAGACAAACTACTCCATTTAGACCCATCTTAGGAATTTTGCGGCTGAATCTTCCTTTATGGAGAGATTTTTTCAGTGATTCGAGAAATAATCTGAAACATCGAACTGCGGTGAAACCAATGAATTTTTTTCGATATATTATACCAGTAAGTTTCATGTTGCTGCTTATTATGAATGTCTATGCTTTTTCTTTAATAACAAATGTTTCGTCATCACACGAAATATTAGATCTGTCAGAGGCAAAAAAGGCCAATCCGAACACTAAATCGTCGAATCTTGTTCCACAGCATAAAGTGGGTGCTGAAATCACCTCAGGGAAGACTAATCTAACAACAGATGAAGACCATTATGCCCCTGGTGAATGGGCAACAATAACTGTGGATAGTACTACTGATGAAATGAATGGATCTCTTGAATGGCAACTGGAATCACCTATTGGAGAGGTGGCTTTCGATTTCTACAGTAAATTCCAAGATATCTTTATGGATCGCTCATTTAATGAAACAACTGTTCTAGATTGGGAAAATATAAATTTCGATTCTGTTGAGACACCTTTAGCTTACTTAAATTTAACTGAACTTGCTGATGATGATGAAATTGATGCTGAAATCTTCCATAACACCACAGCTTTGGAATCAGGTAGGTATAGAATCTCCTTTGATTATTTCTCAATGGGCCAAAATCTACTCTTAAATCCAGGATTTGAAGGAGGAAATACTACTGGTTGGGATTTTAATAGTTCATACGTTACAGCTGTTGAAGATCTTAATAATGCCTCGGAAGGAAGTTATTATACTGCTATCAATGGTACAGAAGGTTATCTACTGAACCAAACTGTGAGTGTTGTAGAAGGAGTTCATGAGATCACGTTAGTGGTAAAAGCTACTGGAAGTACAAATGACAACTTTTGGGATCTTTGGCTTGAATCTTATAATTCATCAGGTCATAGAACTAGTTACAAAGTTTCTTCACCTGACTCACGAGACGCTACACCTGATGATAAAGGGTATATCACTCATATTCTGAGCTGGGAAACTCCTGAAAATACCACCGAGCTACGTGTTGCATTCCGAGGCCACGATTCTGGGGATGATGACTATTATACTGGCTGGTTGGATGATTGCTATCTTTATGAAGTGCCTCCATCGCTGAGGTTTTCTTATTGGAGTGAAGAAAATGAAATTTTTCAATGGAAAAATAAAACACTTACTGCTGGAACCCATGAATGGGAAAATGAAGAATATATTGTCGATATGGAGATTAATACTTCAAAAACCTTTAGATTTATCCTACCAGATGATAATTCTTTTCCAAACAATGCTACCTCATATTGGTCAATAGATAACATTGCTGTGAATCTTGTAACTGTTTATAATGAAATATTTGAACCTCTAATTTCAAACTATGAACAGGATTATCATGGATTTATCAATTCTACTTGGTTCCACCAAGATATTCATGAAAATATATCGAGTACATTTGATGTTGAAGTTGAGGCTCCTGAAAATGCAACTGTCCCCTCTGAATGTCAAGCGACAATCAGAGTTCAGCTACCAAGCCGCCAAGTCTATTTTGGATCGTGGATTTTTGTGTACAAGATTCATCCTGTTGACGCATCTCTCTCTGTCGAGCTTCCAGTAGTTTCTATTAATATCTCCTTCATTATTGAAGAACCAATGAATTATGTGATTCAGGACATATACATGTTACGAGGATCAACGAATGTGACACAAGGTAATGATTCTATCTTTACTGAATACTTCGAACAAGAGACCAATATTCAAGCAATTTCTCCTGGAGATAATGTAACGCTTCTAGGATATCTTGAAGCTAATTCAACTAAAGGTAAATGGTATGATCTGGAATATTTAGGGCAAGGCGACATTAGTTCTGTCTCTGTGGAGTACCGATGGAACAGTAATTGGCAGACTCGAGAGAACATAACATGGGAAGTATTTGGATTTATCCCTTATGATAGAGAAGGGGAGACAATTTTGGAGGGGAA
>CAZALJ010000063.1:0-8676 GCA_964485715.1 uncultured archaeon | reverse complement strand
ACTTTGAAAAACCATTGCAAAGTCTCTTCGTTCAATAGGAATATTTGCCACATTTTTTCCGTCAATCAAGATCGTTCCATGTGATGGTTCGACTATTCCAGTGATGCAATTTATTAGTGTAGTCTTCCCACATCCGGATGGACCTAAGATACCAATGTATTCCCCTTCTTTGATTTCCAAATCGATTTCTTCAAGAGCTTTTATTTGTCCAAAATACTTAGAAACCCCTTTTAATTGTACATTTGGCATCTAAGTCATCTCCAGTTTTTTAACTACTTCCCAAGGTTCAACAAAATAGGATATATTCTCAGGAGGGATTTCTAGTCTAACACTAGTTCCAACATCGTACTGTTGTAGATCTGATGAAGGAATAATCACATGAAGCTCTTTCTTTGAGAGTCCCTCAACCTTAACAGCGAGATTTGCCCACTTTCCTAAGAAAAAAGCCTGTTCAACGGTTCCTTCAAAGATATTAAGATGTGACTTAAGATGTGACTCTGTAGTCTTTATTAAAGGGGTCACAAGGATTTTTTCTGCTTTGATCGCAAGCACAATTTCTTCTTCTGAATTGTCCTCTTGTTTATCAATGCTACGGATAATATCTTTGGGTTTAATGGTTATTTTATGCTCCCTCGCCTGGACCACTCTCCCATTATCTTCATTTCTTGCTTTTGTGGCTGGTACTAGATTTGTTGTCCCAAAAAAGTACGCTGCGAATAATGATGAAGGATAATCGTAGATTTCTTCGGGAATATCAAATTGGACAATTTTTCCCTCATTGATGATTAATACTCTATCAGCAACTGCTATAGCTTCTTCTTGATCGTGAGTCACGTGAAAAGTAGTCTTTTCCAGATCAGTAACTAATTTTCGTATCTCTGTTCGTAATCGAATACGAAGCCTTGCGTCTAAGGCGCGTAATGGCTCGTCTAACAGAAAAATGTCCGCATCCGCTGCTATCGCTCTTGCTAAAGCGACACGTTGCATCATCCCTCCACTTAGTTCATGAGGATATGCATTGTACCGAGTCCTTAGATTAACTAAATCGAGTATTTCGTCTCCCAACGCTATTACTTCTTCCCATGGTTTATCTCCTTTCATCTTCGGAGAAAAGACCGTGTTCTCCCACACATCCATATAAGGAAAAAGAGAATAATCTGATGTCTGAGGTAGATACGCCAAATTACGTCTTTCAGGTGGAATATTATTCAATAGCTCTCCATTCTTGTATATGTTCCCTGAAGTTGGTTTAACTAAACCTGCAATCAATTTAAGCAATGTGGTTTTACCTGCACCTGTTGGTCCTAGAATCACCACATACTCGCCACGTTCTACTTCTAAATTAAAATCTTGTATGGCGTAAAGCTTCCCGAAGCGTTTATTCAAGTCTTGAATTTCAATATGTGCTTTTACCATACAATATTCTCCTACGCTTTATCTTTACCTTTTTTTGTTACTTTAGCTCTTAAAACAAAAATCAATAGAGAAGAAATTAAGATTAAGATGATCGTCGTGAGCGCTGCGAAGAAATAATCAGGTTCTGCTCTCGTTATCAAATCAACGATGAAGACAGGTGCAGTTATAGATTCAGGAGATACAGCCAGAGTGGCTCCAGTTTCCCCAATACTTCGCGTGAAAGACATTATCGCTCCAGCAATAATTGAAAATTTCACTACTGGGAGAGTGACATGACGAAACGTTTGAATGGGACGAGCACCCAGGCTTCGTGCAGTATCCTCATATGCGGAGTCAAGTTCAGCAAGTCCTCCAATGGTATTTCTCACAATAAAAGGAAAAGTCATACTGATGTGTGCCATAATAACAAAAAACAACTCATTTGATGGGAAAAAGACTTGTGTACTCCAAAATAAACCTACACTAAAACCTAAAGCTGCACTAGGCACAACATAAGGAATATCTACAAGAGCATCAAGAACACGTGAAAAAATATGGTTTTTCCTGGTAATAAGGATAGCCATAGGAACTCCCAAACATAAGTTCACGAGTGTTGCAATAGTTGCTACTATTACTGAAAACAAAATACTTTGGGCAAAAATGATCCAGTCAGCAGTAAGAATTTTTTCAACACTAAATCCTTGGAAAATATACATAACGAGAAAAAAGGAGGGAATCAGTACAAGAAAAATTAAAAAACCAAAAGACAAGATTGAACGAGCCCTTGGTGCTGCTCCTTCGCTAACTTTCCATTCAAAACTTGGAAAAACGCGTCTAACTGGTAATTTTGCTTTTTTTGCTATTATTTTAGCTAAGAAAACCAAACATAAGGCGATGCCTATCATTAATACGCTGACAAAAGCCATGCCAGGTAACAGATAACTAAGGGGTTCTTCTCCAACATCAATCGCATCTTTGTATTCATATTTCCAATTACCAATTAATACTGTACCAGTCTGTTTTAAGCTCGAAATTGCAGCTAAAAGCGTCATGACTCCACCAGTGTCGCTTAAGCTTTTAGCAAGACTTAAAACCATTGCCGTTGCTACTCCTGAACGGAATAAAGGAAGAGTAACAGTTCTTGCTGCTGTAAACTTGCTCGCTCCGCATGTTCGTGCAGCAATTTCTATTGTAATATCAATTTCTTCTAAAATAGCTGCTAATGAACGAACCACATAAGGAAATGTTGTGGTAAAGTGGAAGAGAATTAAAATAGGTAATGCGTCTTGAATAAAATTTAAAGCAAAAACAGGTTTTGGTACATCAGGAGTCACTCCCCAGAAAAGGGCTACGGAAAAACCAAGACCAGCTGTAGGAACGGCTAATGGGAGTTCTATGATGCTATTTAAGATTGATTTGAACCGAAACTCTTTTCGTACCAACGTCCAAGCAATAGGGAGGCCAAAAACCAAATCTACTAATGTAATAACGACAGATACTACGATTGAATATAATAGGGCTTCCAAGATCTCAGAATAGATGACTGGATTGGAAATTACCTCAGATTGGATAATAGCAAATTCTAGGATCACATAAATTAAGACAAAAATGGTAGGGAATAGAACTAATGTAAGAAAAAAAATCACGATAAAAAAATACCATAGTTTGGAGACACTAGGTTTTGATACGACTTCTATAAGTCTAGTTTGAAAACGTTTCAGTTGTTGCTGGTGTGAACTGGGAATGACTGTCATTCGTTAGCCTGCTGTTAGGTTAATAGGTGCCAAGTATATACTGATGTTAGAGATATATTGTCATACGTCTTTTGTCAATCATTTAAATCTATTAATCATCTATTAAATGATTCTGCATAGATAACTTATACATTGATTTGGGTTTAATTTTTTAAACATTGATTTGTAGAGAGTCATTCATTCAAATACTTACAAATTTGCATCTATTAATTCCAAAGTGTAATAATTCCTTGTTAAACAAAAACAATTCCTTTATTCAAATGCCATTAGATATTAATGCTCCAATATAGGTGAAATTTATGAAAGAAATTCAAGTTACCTTACCTACCGATCGTAAAACATTGATGGAGGAATTTCTCAAGGAATTCTCTCTTCAAGCCACTAGCTACGATTTTGGGGAATCTTTTCGCTTTGAATGTAGAATTGATGACTATCAGACCAACTATGCATTAGAGGAACTAAAGGCGCGAGGGATTGGAGTAGCTTATGGCGATATTGTTGTTAGGCCAGTGTCTTTACTCATTTCTAGTAAAAAGGAAGAAGATGCTTTACCTGCGAGTGCTGGTGTTAATAGACAGGAAATACTCGCCAATCTTGGTGAGATTTCAGGGTTTTCTGCTTCTTACCTCCTTATGAATGTTCTCGCAGCCGCTCTAGCTGCTTTTGGTCTTCTTAACAATGATGTAGTTGTTATTATTGCCAGTATGATTGTCGCTCCCCTTCTGGGCCCAATCGTACTTACCTCACTTGGGTTATTGAGCCTTGAGACAACGTCGTATATTAAAAGAGGGTTACTTGCTGAGATTACAGGTATTTCGGTCACAGTGATTATCGGAGCTTTTATCGGAAGTATATTCCAATATTTTATGAGTATCGATATACATGAGCTAGAGGAACTTGGTTATTCTGAAATACTTAATCGTACCGCTTTAACTGTCCCCACTATTTCTCTCGCATTGTTGGGGGGACTTGCGGCTGGAATTATTGTCGCTCGGGGTTTAGATGTTTCAATTGTAGGTGTAGCTATCGCTGCAAGTCTATGCCCACCTGCTGCGACTATTGGTATCTTAGGAGCGCTCGGTGCTTGGAGCCTTGCCTTTCATGCGACGAGTCTTTTACTTCTAAACATTTTAGCGATTAATCTTTCTTGTACCGGAGTATTTTGGATTTTTGGAGTCAAAAGCAGAGGCCTCTCTAAGAGGCAAACAGAAAAAGTTAAGCGAATGAATATAATATGGATCCTTGCGGTAACCTTTCTATTGGTCATTATTGTAATTTTGGCCAATGTGATTTAGAATATTTTATAGTCTCTAAAATAACAAATTTTCTACCCTTACTCCGCATTCTCCTCTTTGATTTTCTTTTCGTCATTTAATTGAACGATGCAAAGGCGCCCTTCAACCACGTCGATTTTGGCATTTATCTCGTTTTGATTGATCATTTCGTAAACAAGTTCCTCAAGTTCTTTAGGGTCGATTTCAACGCTTCGTGCTAGAGTTTCGATTGGAACGCTTCCGAATTTCTTAATTTTTTCTGCTAATTCTCCCCTCTGACTTTTTCGTAAAATGGCATCAGAAAGTGTTCCTGCAACATTTAATACTCGTTGGAGATCTCCTTTTTGATATGCGTGAAAAATGTCATAGATAATGTGTCCAAAGGAACCAAAATTCCGTGTCAAAGCATCCTGTACTAGTTTTACTCCCAATTCACTCTGATGTTCAATGATTTCAAGTGCTACTAGTGCTGCATCAAATTTAACCAGTCCAAGCCATAATTCATCCGACTTTACTTCAGGTGATTCAAAATGACTCAAATATGTACGGATAGCCCGCCGTTGTAGAGTCACGTTACGGGCAGTAATCATTCCGACTAATGTACGAACACGTTCTCGTTCTATAGGTGGAAGAGATTTTGAAACATGAAAGTCAACTAATTGCCTGATCAATTGCTCAATAAATTGAATATCATGTTTAATCATTGAAACAATAACAGAAACTCGTTGAGCAAAAGCCACAAAATCAGGTGATTCAAGATCTGTTATCAGCCAATCCAAGAGCTCCTTAATAAAAGGTAAAGGTCTAGGTTTGAGAAATTCTAGATAAACTGGAATCAGTTGAGGGTGCTGGGTTTCTAATGCTGCAGTAAGCTTCTTAGCTGCATAAGTTGCCATATCTGCATTCTTTGAGATAGCATCTCCTATACCTTGAACTAGTTCGCTATCATGACTAATTGTTTCAGTCTTTATAAGCGTCTGAATTGCTTCAGTAAAGGCGTCTTGACTTTCGTATTTGATACTAGGTTCGCCTTTGTCGCTCTCCTTAATGGTCGAGTTTAGCACATCCTCATCGATTACAACGGTAGATTGTTGTTCAGCTGATGGAAATTCATCGGATAATTCCTGCATGAGTCCCTCTATCATTTCTTGGGTAAGGGTTAAAGTAGTATCATCAAAATCGTGTTTTTTTGCCTCGGTGTCTAATAATACTACTGGGGGGGGAGATGGTTCAATTTGGGATGGCTCAACCGTATCTTCTGGCTCAGTCACGACTTCTGTGCTGACAATTTCTTCTGTTACATCAGATTCCTCAGCAGCAGGGATTTCTTCCACTTTGTAGGAAAGTTGAGTGACCAGATCTTCCAGACTACGCTTTTTATCAGCTTCTTCGGGTTCGACTGAAATATCTTTGATGGAAATTCCCATGCTCTTTAGAATTGGTGATAGACCTTTCCTGCCTTTCGTTTTAGTTATATCTTCCATGATAATGTTGAATCCCTTGGAACGGAGAGCTGTTACCTCACCTGCTTCATCTGGGCCAACTACCAGATTATCCACTATCCCAGCACATAATTCAGCAATTCCGAGCAATGTAGGTTTGACCCCAAGTAACTGGAGAATGAATTGCTCTCGAAAGCTGAATTGACTGGGACAAATTAACGTAGCTGGAGCTTTTGATTCTTTAACGGTCTTAGTGAACTCTTTATGTGAGAGAAGTAAGGCTAATGAGCAAGGATCTCCGGCTAACCATAGAATTGCATCAGCTTCTGTAATCTCTTTTCTTGCTTCCTCAGTTAAAATATCTCTATCGAGATTTAATCCTTCAACCTCAATTGGTTTTTTACCTTTCTTTTTACCTTTACTTTCTTGATTTTCAACTAAAAGCTTCTGAAGTTCTTCAAGATCAGTTTTTTGTTCTGCTTTCCGATCAACATAACCTGTGATTTGGAAATATCGCAATGGTACCTGTGAAGTAGCTGTTTTGATTGTTACTACCTCTTCAGGAAATTTTAATGGATAAACCTCAAGATGCATGCCAGCATATTCATTTAATGCTTTGAAAAATTCATAAAAACTTTGACTTGCCTTTTTCCTCTCACTAACCCACTGAACCAAGAACTTTTCAGCATCGCTCAAGGGAATACGAGTCTGAGCTATAGGTTGGGAAAATACTTTGGCTAAAGAACTTTTTGTTAAATCATCTGGTACAATTGCATTAGCTAGTCTTACAATTTCGTGGGAATACCACACCTCCACTCCTTTTTCTCTCTCTTTTTCTCCTTCTTGGTTATTTGATAATGAAAAATCAGCGGTAGTATTCAGGATAATTGTGAATCCCAAGCCAGCTTGGAGGAACTCCAAAGCTAAGGGGGGAATATCAATTCCTGCTGATATAACAACAAACCGCTTATCCATTTTCATTCTTAAGCCCCAAGAAAACTCAAAGCTTTAGTAACTCATTTAACTGTCAAGTACGTTAAACGTTTATTATATAAGTCGGGTTGGCTTCTCCTTTTTATTGATTCTCCTATTCTTTAATAAGAATGTCTTTTTATTCTTTTTCTCTTATAAACAGAATCATAAAAATAATAGATTCACAATATTTTTCCTTGTAGATTTGTAATAAAAGCTTAATTTCTATTAAATATAGGAGAACTAAAAAAATCGCCTAGTTCTAGGTTTTTTTCGATTAGTAAGTCAGATCGGCCTCATCAGTAGCCTACTGAGTCTTTTTAGTCACTTCACATTTTTTCTATTGAATGATATCTTTTAGTTTTACTAATTATTCAATTTGAAAATTTATGATGAAAGTTTAAAATGGGATGACCAATTAGGATTTTTAGAATTAATTAAAATTATATTCTAAATTACTTTTGAAATGATTTTCTTAAAAACTTTGAGGTAGAAAACAGATGACTATGAGTTTCGACTTGCCAGAAGAAGCGATGATGATGCGGGATGCTGTCCGTGAATTTGCTGAAAAGGAGATTCAACCTCTTGCAGCAGAACTTGATGAAAAAGAAGAATTTTCGCCAGAATTAACAAAAAAAATGGGAGACCTCGGGTTAATGGGTATAAGTATTCCGGAAGAATATGGAGGAAGTGGTCTAAGTTACCTTGCATACATCGTAGCAGTCGAAGAAATTGCGAGAATAGATGGATCCCAAGCTGCTACAGTTGCTGCTCATAATTCGCTAGGTATTGGACCTATTTACTATTTTGGATCAAATGAACAAAAAGAACACTATCTACCTAAACTCACTTCTGGAGAAAAACTATGGGGTTTTGGTTTAACTGAACCTGAGGCGGGAAGTGATGCAGGAGGTACAAAAACGAAGGCAGTGATGGAGGGCGACGAATGGGTTATCAATGGGTCGAAAATTTTCATAACCAACGGCTCCACAGAAGCATCACTTGGTTCAACTGTTCAGACGGTCACTGGTACTAGAGCTGATGGACGCGGCCGAGAGTACACCTGTTTTTTAGTCGATCAAGGGACTGATGGGTTTGAGACCCGAACAATGCATAAAAAAATTTGTTGGCGAGCCTCAATTACTTCTGAACTTTATTTTACAAACTGTAGGGTACCAGAAAGCAGTATACTTGGTTCCCGTGGGGAGGGTTTTCACCAAATGCTTGATACTCTTGATAAAGGAAGGCTCTCTATTGGTGCTATGGGATTAGGCTGTGCACAAGGTGCCTTTGAACTTGCTTTGGAGTATGCCAAACAGAGGAAAGCTTTTGGTAGGCCAATATCAAAATTTCAAGTCAATGCATTCAAACTTGCTGATATGGCTGTTGAAATTGAAGCTGCACGAAATCTTCTCTATAAAGCCACTTGGTTTTTTGATCAAGGTAGAGATGAATATAAAAAATTGGCTGCAATGGCCAAATTGTATTGTTCCGAAATTTCTAAAAGAGTAGTCCATCAAGCTGTTCAACTACATGGAGGATACGGTCTCATGAAAGAATACCCTGTGGAAAGATTTTACCGTGACCAACGCTTATTAGAGATTGGAGAAGGAACAAGCGAAATGCAACGTCTTGTTATCGCAAGAAATCTTGGTTGTCTATAACAACAAACAGCACAGTTAATTTATATTTTGGAAGAATCATTAGATTCGTTGTCTACTCTTAAATTTCGTTATATAAATGTCTAAGCCTAGAGATAAGGATTTTATTAATTCTTTACATAGTGTTCATTTATCTCTTTCATCTTTTTCTCCAGGAATAAGACAGGCTATTCCGTCC
>CAZALJ010000062.1:0-8733 GCA_964485715.1 uncultured archaeon | reverse complement strand
GAAAATCTTCAAAAAGTAGATTAAGAAATTTTTTGACTTGAACAATTATCGAATTAATATCGTGAAGAAATCCTAAGATATAAGTGTAAAAACGGATTTTTGGATGAAGGAAAGGAATTATTGATCATTTTGTATTTCATTTGGATTTCCAAGGATTATTAGAATTATTGGTGATCAATGTGGTGGTTGTCAGCCAGATCTGGGTTCAGCATCTTCAATGTATGCAAATTGTTGGTCACTGTTATTTACGAGGAGGAAGCGAGTTGGAACCTGAACTAGGGGGTTTACTTTATACAGCCTTGGTAGTTGCTCTGGCAGAGATCGAACAAGAATTCCAGTACAAGATGAGTGGAGTATATGGTTATCGGATTCCAGAAATTGAAGGAATTGGACTATTCACCATTCAAAATGATTACTTTCGAATATTTTTCCTGTGTGAGGGTCTTTATGGCAGGGGAATACCGTATTTAGCTGGGAAAAGAATTTCACGTAATGTAAAGAATCTATTCGACCAGTTAGAAACGACAGTGCCAGTGGATACGTGTAAGAGTGTACATCAAACAGAGGAAGGGTCTTTTTGGTTCAATCTCATGTGTTCGTCAGGATTTGGGGGAAATATTACGATTAAAGAAATGGAAAAAGTGTATCCCTTACGGTATGTTCGCATCAAAGTTGATCGTATGAATAGCCACGATGTTAATGTTGTCCGCTTAGAATCAGCAGAGTTAGGAACATTAGGATATGGATGGGAGGATAAACTCAAAATGGTTTCCTCAAAGATCGAGGGTATTTTTGGAAAACCACAATCTAGCTTTCTGGTTTACGAGGCACTTTTCAAACAGATCAAGGAATTTATTCCAGAATTTGACCCCAACACCATAATCTTAACTTATCAGAGAACAGTTTTGCTTGAACCTCGGAGTGCCTTAGTTGCCTTCCTGTCTCTTGAATCCGATGAACTCACTATTCGGTATTGCCTTCCTGTTCCCGAAGGTCTATTCATCGAGGGCGATCAATCCATTCGTCCTTACTTACGGTCTCTACTCTTTGATCCTCTCTAGATTCTCTTCCTTTATTGTGAATTCTTTGCTTTTGGGGAGAAAAAGAGTATCATAATTAATAAGCCAAGAACTCCCGGGATTAAAAGGATATAAGGATATATAATTACATCTAATACTATATTAAGCCATAATGGAATCAACAGGAATAACAGAAGACTGAAGCTGAAAATAAAGTGAGAGAATAAGTGTTTAATTCTATACTTGGGGAATTCTTCTAAAAATTCCCTTTTAACCTCGGTTGAAACTAGTTGTAAATTCGTTTCGAATGCTTCTAAAGCCTCCCGTGAATGACCCGAGAGAGGTACCCGGGCATACTGATACTGTCTTTCTAGCTTAATCAATTCCATACCGATAACTATTCGAATTGAAATCACTATACCTAAAACGAAACCGAGTAAATCAGGAAGGAGGGGAAAGTATGGACTATCAAGGAAACCTGATTGTTGGGAAAATAGATTATAAAAATGAATGTAAACAGCTCCAATAAATATTACTCCCTGACTAATAGGAATGGTGATGTAGGGGATTTTAGCAGCGTAAAATTCAAGTGTGAGAATTATAACTCCAGATATCAAAAATGCCGCAACCGGAACCAACCCGATCTGATTAATCGTCTCAATGAGAATTATAAGTAGTATCAGTCCTGTAGAAGCCCGAAAGATGTGTTGAAGATTTCGCTCATAAATTGATTGTACTCTTGAGGACCAAATGCCTATTAATTCAGGACTTAAGGGAGAACTTGCGTGTGGATTCATAGATTTACCTTCCATTGAGGAAAAGATGTTTCTTCGTGAGCGAATTCATGTCTAAGCATGGTAAGCAGATTTTGATCTGCAGAATCAACTTTGAGATACGTCCCACCTATTTGATCTAGTGTCTCACGAAGTTTCTTCTCTCGAGTGAAATATTTTCGAGTAACTCTTTCTCTAACAATTTCTAAATATTTAAGTTTCTGTATTGTATTTAGATGTTTAATAGAGAGATCTGCACGAACGGTTCCAAAAAAGTCTCCACGTAAATCCACAAAAATTATTTTATGACCAAATTTAGCCAATTTCGTAATAGCTTTAATCTTTTCATCCAAAATTCCTTCTGTATCGCTTATTATGACTAATAATCCACGAGTACCTTTCAAGGAGAAAATGAATGGAAGGATAGCTTCAAATCGGGCACGATTGTTGGAAGCTATCTGGTCATATGTGAGTCTTGCCGTTTTTTCATATAAACGCGGACTTTTAAGGGGTTTCAAGAATTTTTTAGGCGTTTCGTCAAATAAAATAAATCCAAAGGCATCATTTGTTACTGCTGACATTTCTGCTAGCTCTAATAGAGTGGTTAGAGCATATTCGAGTTTTCTGGAACGCATGGTCCAACTGATGTCAACTGCGACCAATACCCTGAAAACCAGTTCATCAGTAAATTCCTTTGATATAAGCTTCCCTTGTCTGGCACTAGCCTTCCAATAGATCTTTCGGGGTTCATCACCACGGATGTATTCACGCAATGAAAAAAATTCATCACCTTGCCCTCGACGTCGGTAGGCGTGGTAACCTGTAAGAATATCCCTGACTCTTTTTTTCTGTTGTTTATCCAAACGGATATATGGTCGGGCTGGAATAACGCGGATTTGAACAGATTCTTCTACTTCATAAGAATCTCGGTATAAACCTAACGGATCCCCTCGGTATATAAGGAGAGGATAAAAATCGTGGAACCCTCGTTGTGAGAATGTAAATATAAAAGAAAAGTTACGACTCTCTCCTGGGGCCAAGTGAATAGTTTGATGAGTCCACCCTTTCACGAGAATTATTTTACTTGAATGGTGATTCTCGAACGTCAGAGTAAGAGAGACATCCTGAAGATTTTTAATCCGTAACCTACTATGCAAGAATCCCCCTAATGTTACAGTAGAGGATGAAAAGACTCGAAATGCTGAAAAGTTACACGATGAGAAGTGATATCGAAGGAATGGGAGAAAATAGAGAATTAATGCAAATGAAGGTAACCATAGAAAAGGCAACCCGAAATTCATTCCTACAAGCCCTCCAATGAATGCTAAAACTAAAAGAACTTGCCCTTGGGGTGTAATTTCTATTTTATGCGACATATAGTTCACGAGAAAACCTCAATCGTTTATAGGATGACTTCAGTTGATTTTATTATATTGTCAACGATTTGAATGACTGGAACCTTATCCATCTCCGTTTCTGGAGAAAGAATCAACCTGTGATTAATGACTGGAAAAAACAATTGTTTCACATCATCTGGTTCAACGTAATCGCGACCTGAAATGGCAGCTCTCGCTTGAGCTACAGTCATCAAGGATATGGATGCACGAGGGGATCCCCCTAGAGTTAATCCATAATGTTCCCGTGATTTTCGCATAAGATCAACAACATATTCCATAATTTTAGGGGATACTAACACTTCTTGTCTGATAAATTGCTGAATCTTAAGAATCAATTCTGCACTAGCTAGAGATCGAACAGGAAGAAGATCTTGCTTTTGCTTTAGCTGAAGCATTTCTAATTCAGCTGTCTTATTTGGGTATGCAATTATTTGGCGGATAAGAAACCGATCCAATTGCGCTTCTGGGAGAGGATATACACCCGCTTGTTCGATAGGATTCTGAGTAGCAATGACAAGAAATGGTTCTGGTAATTTATATGTGATGCCTTCATGGCTGACTTGCCGCTCCTGCATTGCCTCTAACAAGGCTGATTGAGTTTTTGGAGGCGCACGACTGATTTCGTCACATAGTATAATACTAGAAAAAACAGGCCCCTTGATGAAAGAGAACTCTTGGGTCTTCATATTAAAAACAGAAACTCCTGTTATATCACCTGGCATAAGATCTGGTGTAAATTGGATACGTTTGAAATCTAGGCCTAAAATTTCGGCAAGTGAATAAGCCATCATAGATTTTGCAATACCTGGAACACCTTCGAGTAACACATGACCATTTGCAAAAAAACAGGCAAGAACATTCTGAACCGCGAAGTCTAGACCGACTACGCGCTTATGAATTTCATCGATAATACTATTGACAATATCTTTTATATCATTTGGATCCATTTACTATTCTCCGTCTTAATTTTCTTTTTTCCGATATTCTTCTAGTCGTTTAATCAGATTGTTGGACATATTCACATCAATGTACCGCTGTCTCAAATAATCCTCAAATTCGATCTTCGTTGAGGGAGGCATGTCTCGAGCTATCTGACGAATCTCATCAGCTAACACTGCTCGATAAAGATCAGGTAGCACATATCTTTTAGCTAGACGTGCTAATTCGTCTTCCTCCTCTGATTGTAAAAATGAATAGATAGGTTTCGTGTCCATTTGGGGTTGCAGAGATCTTCGAAAGCTTTCAGTTACCTTGCTGATTTGCTTGTCCCGCTTCATTCCAATAATCCCTCCAAGTAAAATTAGCGTTATGATGGCAATTAAGGGAGAATGAAACGCTCCCATTATTAATACGCCAACCAGTCCTATTGCAGCTTTCCCAGTAGGAGGAATCCACAACTTTCGACTTTCATCAAAGAGTACTTTTTTTGCTCCATTAGCTTTTAAATAGGAAATTAGCTCTGAAAGCCATGCATAATTGTCCTTTTGATTAATCATGTCATTTGTAGGAAATGCTGAATCTCCAATAACAATAAGATTTCCTCCGTTTTTATCGAAAGTTAAAATCCCTCCAAGATTGCAAGTACCACCAACAGACTCGCTTTTTCGATAAAATTTACCATCGTGATTTTTATCTTCCCACGTACGCCCATGAGTGCTAAATAGAGAGTAATATGACGTTTCTTCAATTATCCTTGTTTTTTGAACTCGAACCCCTTCGTTGAAGATTATTGTGTATGATGAAGAATCAAATTGTGAAATACCGATACCAGACTGGTTAATAATAGGCAGAAACGGGTTTCGTTCATAATAATCCTGATCAATCACTTTTCCTCCCATTGAGATACCAAAAGCAGAAGTCAATATTCGAGCATGTCCGAGATCCTCGAAAAGTAGGACATCACCTCCAGCTTCAACAAATTGTCGAAGAAAACTACTCTCCTCTGTGAAATAAGGAAAACTACCTCCAACAATGATAATTATATCAGCTTTGGTGTCTCCTAATATTCTTAAAGGAGTTGTAGTTTCACTAACACTTAAGCTCATATTTTCTTCAATCACTGTTTTAAAACTAGAAAGACCGTCCCAATTCGGGTTTTCGATAGTAAACGGCCCAGATTGAAGAGGAGGAATCACCACTATTATACAAATAAGGAAAATAATACCTAACCAGTATTTACTTCTCATTAGTAAACCTCAAGCGCTGGTGGCGAATCAGCTCGCCATTTGAGTGCTTTTTTATCAGCAATCATTTGTTTAAAGCATTCTATAAATTCCTCTAGATCTTTTCTCATAGCTGGTTTCTGGCCATAAGTGATCCGATAAAACTGCTCTACAGCAGTTATCATTGCGTCGTGATTAAAGTAGGGAATTTTCAAAAGAGTAAATTCTCTGGGTGTTAACCACCCTGGTCGTGATATCTTTGAATATTCTTTTAAAGCTGCATCCAGTCGTTCAAAACCCTCTGTGATTCCTTGACTAAAACGGCCGTCTAAGCAGATTTCAAGAAAGTTAATGATCTCCTCAATTCGTTTTCCAAGAGTTTGGCGTCTAATTTCTAGTTCTTTATCTTCCGATTCTTCGCGCTCCTTATCATCTTTTTTTTCTCTTTTTTCTTTACGTCTGTAAGAGATAATCATTGATGTAACAAGTAGCAGTACCATTAATAAAAAAATAAAGAAAACAATCCATAAACCAGTCCCTCCTAGTCCGAGGGTTCCACCAATAATTGGTACATCGATCGAAGGTAATTGGAAATCCCAAGAAGAAGGGGTTGGTTGAGTTGGGGGATCATCTGTTAAAGCGACATTATCATATTCCTTCTGTTTTTGCAAAGGAGTATTTTTACTTCCATTATTAATAACTACGAATATACTTCCGAGAAGTATTAACAGGAGCGCTAGTGCTACTATTTTATTGAATTTCATTAATAAAATCCCCTTCTTGAAACTTTTTCGCTGCTTTTTCAATCCTCAATAGACGAAAATAGAATGGACAGGTGACCTGATTCCATTTATTATCACAAATGTTAGGTGAAAACACACCCTCTTTTCCTGATACACCACAGTGGTCTTGGGCAGTCAAGAATCGACAGCGAGTGTGATTAGGATCTTGTCGATCTGGTTGAGCTAGAAAAACTTGGGGAGATACAGCACGCATAGTATATTTCTTACCAAAAGTATATCCTATTAAGGCTGGAATGGCCAGTGTCATAGAAATCAAGAGAATTGTCTGGCCTAGAACAACTAATAGTAATAGCATTAAGAGAGCAATGGATAGTAACCCAATAGAGGGCGCGTACGGTCCTAAACCCAGTAGAGAAAAGATAAGAAAAAAGAATAGCATTATACAACTACCTATGAAGACAGGTGGTGCAAACAAGATTGGTCGATCATATTGTGGGCCAAATAAGACACCAATAAGAAATCCTGCAAAAACCCAGGGGAGTTCACTGATTAGAAAAAGAACTGGGTTAGTAAATATAAACAAAATAGGAGAAAGTGAGATTATAATTAATGGGGTCAATATATCTATTTCAGGTAACCCCGTAACCTCTAAAAACAACAGACTTTGGATATAGCTCTGTTCTAATTTCAACAGCAGAACAAGAGCATCGAAAAAGAGAATGTGACTACTAAATCCCACGAATAACAGAACAAATCCTGCCTTAAGTCTCCCTGCGGGATCAGCTGAATTAGGTTTAGTTAATCGTCTGAAAGGGAATGAAGCTCTAGCTTGCATCATTACTAACCTCCATTATAGAATAACTAGACGTCTCAATTGGTTTAATCTGGTACTCGGGAAAAACTGGTGAATAATTATATACAAACATATACAAGAAACGATAGCTTATGAAAAAAAGGAATAATCCTCCTAGACAGACAAGAACTGCCCCTAGAAGATCTCGGGTTAAAATAGCTCTTAGGAATCCAATTATCACAAACCCACCCAAGATTACAAATGCTAACAACACTATCTGTAAAAAAAAACAGAATAATACTAATATTCCCGAAGTTCTATTAAAGAATAAAGTGATTACCACATTTATTAGAGTAGTTAAACTCATAAGAAAGTAGAATAATAATATTGGATTGACTATTGATCCTAAATCTAATTGGCCAAAGAGAAGAATACTAATAGGCGCAAGGAGAAAAGCTAGGCTTGCCAAAGAAGTGACTCCCAAAATAAGAGTTTCAGGCGATGAAATAGCCTTACTTTGGATTTCTACTAATGGTTTAATTTTCTTTTTACAATGTGGACACAATGAGGTAGTTTCTGAAATAAATCCGTTACAATGGGGACAGGTGACAAAAGTACTGGCCCCGCAGGTTGAACAGGTGCCTAACATGAGTGGATTAAAGCAAAATGGGCAGGAAATGCGTTTTTTCAATCTATTTACACTTATATGTGTAATCATTCTGAGGGGGAAGATGATCCTACGTGTTTCAACGGTGTTTTTTATTGTACCATTTTCATGAAAGTGGAATCCTCGTTCCTCCAAACCACAGTGAATACAGATTCTTGGTTGTTTTCTAGAAACATTGAGCACTCCAAAAAACAGCAGGAGAACAGCTAATACTCCAAACATTGCTAACACGATATAAAGTTCAAAATCTGCATCTGGACGGTAAACCTCGTAAAATACATTGATAGTGTTCCAAAAAGAATGAAAGCCCCATCCCAAAATAAAATAGCCACTACTTGCGAGAATAGCAGTTCCAACACTTTGTTGCTCAGCCAATCGTATTTTAAAGATGCCTACCCCAAGAGCAACTAGAAATGTTGTTAAAACATGGAGAGGGGTGAGTGTACGAAATAAAATTTGGATAAAAATCTCTTCTGTTGCGTCAGGAAAGTTAACCAATTGCCATTGATACAAAAACAACTCAAGGAATGTGAAAATAGTTCCACTTACAATACCATAGAAACCAAACTGTCTAAGGGTCATAATAGAACAACGTGTTTCGAATTCTGAACTGGGATCACTTTTCTCTGGATTAAAAAATACAACAGGAGCATGAGCCACAACTATAATCGGGATAATTTTCATGATTTCCTCATTTGCAGGAAGAAATATTCCAATAATTAGTTCATTCACCACAAATTGGCCTGTAATGGTCGTTTCCAAAACGAAAAGACCAGAAATAGCATCAAGAATCACAAAAAGCAATCGCTGGTTTAGTAATATAGTTCCTAAAACCACTATAATACTTCCAAAAAGAATAGGAGGGAATGTTCTTTTGAGGGATGGGAGTTCAGGATCTAGAGTTAAAAATGATCCAGCGAAAGGAATCCAGATACCTAAAAAAAGTAATGGTCCTAAGTACTGAGTCAAAGTCCAAATAAAAGGATCCCACTGAGAGATCCACGAAAGTGCTAGCAGGCTTATAAGGCTTGTTAAAGTCATAAGACTAATGATTCGAAGGAAGAAAGACATCCGATGAAAATGATGAGTTGTACTATCCTGAGGTTGTAATTTGTGGGGAAATTTAATCATCTCTGCAATTGAAACGTATTATTCGATAGTGTGTTTAAATTCATCGTA
>CAZALJ010000061.1:0-8776 GCA_964485715.1 uncultured archaeon | reverse complement strand
ACTCTGAAACAGGTAGAATTTGAAGAGTATCTCATCTCTTTAGTTTCCCAGGTCAAGTCAGTGACCATATTAGGAAAATTACTTAATGAAATAACCGAATATTCAGTGCAAGCTATGCCTAGGGAAGCTATAGGTCTGTTAGGAGGAAAAGAGCTACGACCCCAGGAATTAATAATATCAAGTATTCAATTTGTTACAGAAGGTGATGAAGTATCTGTATCCTTTTCTGAAGAAGATTTTAAGGCCTTTGAAGATATGTTTAAGGACGATAGTTATTGCCTTGGGTGGTGGCACTCTCACCCAGGATATGGGTTGTTTTTATCGAAAACCGATATTACGACCCACATTTATTCCTTTCAGCTTCATAATGATCTTTCAGTAGCACTTGTGGTTGAACCTACCGTGATTGACATGAACGGTCGTGCTGCTTTTCAATTTTACCAAGTTATCGGTGAACAGGGGATATCTCCTTTCCAATTTAAGGAAATTGCTAGCTACATTCAACATTGAAGCTTTACCATATCTTGGGGCGATTTCAATGGGAATAAGGTACACAATTTAAAGAATAAGATAATACATATCAAATTGAAACGAGACTTGGAGCTTCCTCAAGAGAATAGCATTATAATATACCGAAATAAATGATAATGGAAAAATTCAAAGAAAAATAATTTAAATTTCTAGATAATTACAAGCTATGAGTTTGATGATGTTGCTATTTATTTTTTCTGAGTCTCTTCTAGTATATTTTACTCGCTTTTTCCTCCAAGGTATTGATTATTTTTTAGTCTTCTTAGGGCCAGGGACGGTTCTATTCTTTACTTTCTACCTTTTATGGGCTGGAAGGCGAAAAAATCATAAAATTATGAGTTTGGCACGAGAAGCATTGCTTGAAGTCTTTGCAGATGAATTTGATGATCTAATCATGGATCAAAAGAGTTCAAACGGGGGTTTGTTGTATCCAAAATACACGAAATCGCATGATATACCATTTAAAGACTTCCGCGTGGTTTTTGCCTTAGAAGAAAGGCATCTTATGTTGTCGGTCATAATTTCTTGGTTTGCAGGTGTAAATGATTACATTGCTCTAGAAGCAAACTCTAAAAAAGGAAAAATCCCAACAAAGATTCAAATTATTCCTAAGCAGGAAGAAGGTCAAATAAGGAAACACCAAGAACTCCTATTTAAGCTTGACGAAATCGAGCTTGGAGTACAGAAAATAGATGAATTTTTTTTGCTTAAAGCAACCTCACAACGGACAGGGAGATATTTTCTCAGTGAAAAAAATATCCTGAAATTGATTCATAGCATTCGGAAAGTAATTGTTCGAATTTCAATCGATTCTGCTGATGATCCATCGATTCGTATCTATACGCGGATTAACCAAGACTTGGATCTGGAAAAAATACATACTTTGTTTCTTGCCCTCTGTGAGCGGATTAATGAGGTTTCTGAAAAAGTAATGATGAGGAAGAGACACACTTAAAATAAACCAGAAACCTTTCTTTCATAATAAAATGAAAGCATGAGGGTCTTGTTATAGGAGGTCAATTTTTTCTGTTACTCTTTGACGAAGCCACTCAAGTCCTTCTTCCACATTAAAACCAGTCTTGGCTGAAGTGGGAACAATTGCATACGAGTGCGTAGTAACCTTGTGAAGGTTGAGGCCACGAGCAACCTCTCCTGCTGAAGCAGCATTTTCAAGATCCTGTTTATTAGCGAGAACCAGAATGGGGATATTTTCTACTTTATCATTATCAAGAACATATTTCCACAATTCAGTCTGGGCTTCTGTGAGTCGGTTTCTGTCAGCTGAGTCCACAACATATACGATTCCCATACTACCAGCCATGTAGCTTTCCCAAAGGGACTCACGGAAGGCTTCTTGGCCTCCAATATCCCAGGAAATAAATCGAACATTCCCCGAACTGAATTCATCAACATTCATACCTAGTGTTCGGAAAGTACTACTGTCAAATTCTCCAGAAGTTATTCTCTTGACAATAGTAGTCTTTCCTGCCTGATCGAGACCCAACCACGCAATTTTCACAGTTAATTTCTCTTTAGCAAATTTTGCGCGTAGCTTTGAAAGGAAACTCATTTCGGCCACCTACCTGGTTTTTTTGACATCTCGTGACATTTTTCTGCGAAACCGATCGGATATCCATTGCCATGGTTCATCAACCCCCTCTCCTGTTAATGCACTGCACTGGTAGACAGCAAATGTTCTGGGTCTTGCAGTCATCTCTTTTTCAAGTTCCAACGTATGAATAATTCGTTCCAAGGACATTGCTTCAGATAGATCTTGTTTATTTGCTAAAAAAAGGAATGCAGAGTCTTCTGGCGCCCATTGAATGACATTCTTCAACCATTCACCTGCATTCTCAACTTTAGATCTGTCTGCAGAGTCAAAAACAAAAACAATACCTGAAGCATCTGAAACAAATGGTTCCCATAAGCTAGTAGGGTATGTGGCTTGTCCTCCTAGATCTACTGCCATTACTTCCATGTTACCAATTTTTAAGGTCTCAATATTCATCCCCATTGTTGGTACGGTCTCTAGGTTGTCATCTCCCTTAAGTCTTTTGACTAAGGTCGTTTTTCCTGCATTTGCAAGACCAACGAAAGCTATTTGATTTTCAATCTCGCGACCAAACAATTTTGTAGGCATACGTGTTCCCTTTTAAGTATTACCTCTAATTAAAGCATTTAGGTAAGAAAAGTTATAGTTATCGAAGCAGGATGTTAAACTTAAGGGTTTGTTTAATATATTCTACTCTAATTTGGATCTCCAAGTTAAATATTAGGACAATGTAGTTATTAATAATATTTATTTGATAATTTATATGGATTATTAAAACTGTTTCTTAAACCTCTCGTGTGAATATGGGTTGTTGAGATACTAGCTTTGGAATAACTCGCGCAAATGTAGGCATTCTAGCAGTATGCTCTTCTATAAATTTAATTATCTCTTTTAATGGTTTGAATTCTTGGGTTTTGTCCGTTCGATATCGAACGCTGACTTGATTTTGATTCGCTTCCTTCTTACCAATTACAAATATCAAAGGGGTCCAAAGTTTTTCTGCAGCACGAATTTTTTTAGCAAGTGAAAGATCACGATCATCAATTTCTACTCGAATATTGTACTGTTCCAGTTTTTCAGCAATTTGCTCAGAGTAAGGGAGAAACTCTTCTGAAACTGGTAAAATACGAACTTGGATAGGTGAGAGCCATAGTGGAAATTGAGGTTTGATTCCTTTCTGCATACGTTTGAGCTGTTCTTCGAGAATTCCATATATTACACGTTCAGTTGATCCTGATAAGGAACAATGTAATAGGAAGGGATATGCTTCTTGTCCTTTTTCATTGATATATTTGATATTAAACCGCTCTGAGTTTTCCACATCTATTTGGACTGTTGATAAGGCTGCAGCTTTTTTCTGGGCATCAACGATATTGAATTCAAATTTTAACACAAAATAAGCGTATCTTGTGTCGAATAATTCGAGTAGGATAGGTTTTTCAAGTTGATTTATTAGAGATATAATCCAATCTTTATTCTCTTCAAAAAGATCGGATGTCATCCGAAATGCTGTCTCAAAACTAACTTCAATATCACGCATATACTGAAAAGCAAGATTAAATTGAGCTTCAAATTCTCTTTTAGCCATTGACATATCTACAGTTGCAGTGTGTAAATCGGGCATAGTAAAAGCGCGGAGGCGGCGGATGCCAGCTAATTCTCCCCGTTGTTCACGTCTGAAAGAATTTGACAATTCAAACATCTTCAGAGGTAGTTGTCGATAGCTAATTATTGAGTCTGCCAGCGTCAGAAATTGACCAAAACATGCTGAAAACCTAAGAAAGTAATCTTTATGGCCAGATTTTACAATATATTGGCGAGCAGGAAAACGTTCCAAATATTTCATAAGTGAAGGATGCTCATAGGAATACATTAGGGGAGTTTCAACAACCATTGCTCCGTATTTGATTGCCATCTCAGTAACATGTTTTTCAATCAATTGTTTAACGATGTAACCTCTGGGAAGAATGCGAAAATTTCCAGCGTCACTACCTTTTTCGTAATCGATCAATTCCAGTTGTTTCATGAGTTCTACATGCTTAGGAGGAGAACTCACAGTTCTATCCTTCGCAGTTTCGTAATTAACAAAAATTTGAAAGTCTTTCAGGTTTTCATAGCTAAAAGTATCATGTGGGATTAACTCTCCTGCTGGAGTTAGAATGAAGAATTTCGATTTTTTTTTATCTTCAGCTGTAAGTGCTTTGGTTATTTCTACTGTTGGTTCTATTTTTTTATCCTTTATTTCACTTAAAATCTCTTTAGAACGTTCTGCTAATGCATGTCCCTTGCATTGTAGAGAGAAGCCTTTATAATATCCAAAGGGAGCCCGAAGAATATGGAAATCTGGTAGTACTTTTTGTAATTGTTTTTGTAATGTTTGTAAAATAGGTAAAGCATCAGTTGGTTTTGCTGGGGTCGTTTTTGCAAGGTGTACCCAAGGATAGAGAATAATATTAGTCTCTTTAACGTCTTGTAAGGCTTGTTGAATCTCTAAGATGGCTTTATTAATTAATTGACTAGTATCATCAGTATCAACACTCTCTACACCAATAAAAATAACCATCACAGAATCTTTTGTTGTGTATTCGCCCAATATAAAATCCGTCAACGATTCAGCATTACTTACTGCTTTATCATTAACTTTCCAGCCAAATCCATCTGAATGAATTAACAATAATTGCATTCTAGCCACGATGTCCTATTTCAACGTCTTCTAGGTCAAAGCAACAAAAATTTTCCACTACAAAAGTATTTTTCCTACGATGCTGTTTTTGCGTGAATCTTGGCAAGTTAAGGCAAGAAGTTTTCAACAAAAAAAGAAACAGATGAATCTGGGATTCCGAGCCTGATAAAAGTTTTCCATGCTTCTGTTTTGCTATATTTTTCCGAAATGGTTCGTTCAGTCATGAATTCATAATATTCATGGGGAAACACTACCCATTCTGTTGCTTTTTCCACGTAATAATGTGGGATGACTTTAGACCAAGGTTTATAGAGAAGAGTGGCAACTTTTACTTCTTTGGGGTTCTTTAAATTAAGATAATCGAGAGCACACTGAATACTTTTCCCACTATCAACAAGATCATCTACCAGTAAAACTGTCTTTTGTTGAATTTCCACGGTTACATCCTGTGCTACTACAGGTCGTGTATGGGTTTCTGCTATTCCCGTGTATAATTTTATTTGCATCATGGCTAATATTGTGGTGATTCCTCCCTTTTTAAACGGGATTTCTGCCTCGAACATATCACACAATAATCGAGCAGGAATCGTACCTCCTCTGCTTATACCTAATATGATTTCAGGTTCAAACTCGTCATTTTTAACAAGATGAAAGAGATTTCGTGCTAAATGGTCTATTTCTTGCCAACTGACTATTTTGAACTTAACCATCTTGCCATATCAACAATTTAAACTAGTTTGTAGTTAATGTTGGTGCATTGTAAGGAAAGGTTAAAAGAAAACCTACTTGCGAATATTTTATACTCTGAAAATGGAGAGTTGTATAAATAACCCAACACAAACCATATATTCTCGATAATGTTGATGAATCTTGGTCATTGGTATTTACTGGATCCCTTGTATCGAGATTAAATCCTTCGAGCATTGGGACGATTTTAAACAAAATTACAACTAGATATAGTTTATTAGCGTCACAATTATTTGACAATCGTTATATTTGGGGCTACCGACATCTTTGCTCTGCTATATGGCATGCTTTTAATGCCAAGAAAAGGGAGAGAATGATATCAAGAACACTTTCTATCGAAATTCTTCTTTATGCAGCTGGCCAACGGCAAATCAAGAAAGCTATCGACCTCCTAGGGGTGAAAGAGACCATACAGGATGTTGTTGGATTGCTAATCGGCGAAACAGACCATCAAGTGATTAACGCTAATGATCACCTCCAAAAGGAGCTACAATTGAAATCAAATCTCAGTCTTTTAGAGGATTTTTCATCCAAGAATCAATATCTTGTCGAAATGCTTGTTGATGAAGGATTTCCAGCCGTTAATTATACATTTTCAGAAATTGAAAAAGCAATACTTCAGAAGATAGCCCTATTGGCATTAGAATAATGAATTTAACCCATTCAAGTTTTATAATCCTCATCACTTAAACGAAACATACTGAGCTCGAAATGCGGTTCCATCACGGATATTCCAGTTAAATCTCTTATTATTTCAATTCTAATCTCCCGATTAGGCGTCGTTAAATCCACCTTTCCCCAATTGATTTTTTCTGCAACTTTCTCAATCACTTGGAGTGTTCTCAGATTAGTTTGCCGTTTCCGTACATGAATTTTCCATGAATGAGTTGGAAGGATTTTAGTTTTTGCAAGGGAAACTGCATTTTCAACAATTTTTGAGAGGTTAGTTTTTATTAGTCGCTCAAGAGGGACAATTTTCAAGCAAGCTATTAAGGGACCTTTTTTACCAATATATTGTCGAATTTCATCTATAACTCTAAATAGCTCGTATTCTTCAGTTAATCGTAAAATTGCTAAACCTGGTACACGTGATTTTAATGGATGAACTTTATATCCTAAAACATCTGATATTACATAGTAGGCTTCAGAAAGAGCGTCCCGTTCAAAGGTTCGCTGAGAGCTAATTAAAAAGCTCATCGCAAGGGGGCCTCGTTATTCGTATTACTTTTCTTCTCTTATCAACAAAGCAGAGGAGATTAGGTCCGTTGTGCCACACTTCGGACAACTAGGTTTAGTTATATAGACCTCATCTTCTTCCATAGTGACAAATTTCGCTTTTTGAAAACGATTTCCGCATTCTTGATTCTGACAAATATAGACATCAGGTTTTTCAACCAAATATGACAACTCCTTTCTAGAGTGATTCTGGAATGATTACTTAAATTTGTTTGTGCCCAAATTCAAGAATATCAGTAATATTTGAAACACCTTTTGGAAGGCTAAATGTTAAATTATCCCAATCGGCTAAAACTAAACGTCTCCAAGAAGCAAATTGAAGTTGAGAATGAACCTCTTCTTCAGGTTGCTGGATTTTTTTTGCAATATCCGTAAGTTCCCCATTTGATTTTTTCACAGCTAATAGAATATCATAATATTGTTTGATCGCATTCAGCACAATTAGACCTAGAACACTGTCAATTTTTTCCCCCGTTTTAGCTGAAGTTCCTATTACCGAAATTTTTTCTTTATTTTTTCCTAAAACTGTATCTGCTACTTCAGAGGCCTTTTTTGCGCCTCTAATATCTTGTTTATTAGCACAGAGTACAATAGGAACACCAGGTAAAATTTCATAAACTTCATTTAGAAGTTTCCCTGCTTCTTCGAACGAAGCTACATTAACTGAATCAACAACAAAGAGAATACCATCTGCTCCTTTACTCAGAATTTTTCGAATAATCTCGAATCGGTGGAGTCCTGGAGTTCCAAATAAGAAGATTTCAACCCCATATATCTGCGTTCGACAATGATCCAAAGCAACAGTGGTTCCACCATAGTCAATAGAGATCGCAGAGCCACCACAGATCTTCTGAACCATCGTTGACTTCCCACTATTATAAGGGCCTAACAAAACGATCTTCATTTTCTAAGACCTTTCTGATTGAATTGAGTTTTCATCCATAGGAGTGTTTTCTTTGATTGAAACATTGATCAATTTATAAATACATTTTTTTCGTCTGATCATCCTGATTGAGCAGACTAACAATCATGAGGCACTGTTTTCAAAGGTAGGAATAGCCATCTTCCATACTTTCGTCACCTTCCTCCTCTTTCTTCGCCTTATAAACATTAGCATTTATGTCGGATTAAGAGGGTTGTAGTTCACTCGAAAAAAATAGAAACATAATTTAACTATCTAACAAACTTCTTTGTTTATACAAGAGTTTTCCACTCTTTTGGAAAAGATAACTATTATTACATATTTTTTTCATATGTTTATTTCTGAATTTGTTCGTATAAAAAACAAAAAATTAAAAACTGAACGCAAATGGGCTGTATTTCAAGAACTCTGAATGGAGCAGGAACCAAATTGGCGGACATTCTCTATCGAAATCTTTGGGTCTCAAAAGAGGTTCGAACTCTGATCCTAGGGGTCTTAGTACTCTCAATTTGTTTTCTCCTAGAGTTAATATTCCTCTTCTTTAGAGTCGAGTTACAACAGTCCTTTCTGGGATCTCTTTTCTCGGAAGTTTCCCTATTTGGAGAAACATTTCAACCATTCTTAATCATATTTCATTTAATTGTATGGGGATTAATGTTTTTCTTTGCTCTTATGGTTTATGCTATGATTCGCGAATACACAGGAGGAAGGACAGGTTTACTTGAAATAGCTGGACTAATCGTTATTTTAACTTTTTCAGGTTTGGTAGTATTTAACGTATGGTTTGCAATGTGCTTCATTGGAGTCTCAGGTTTGATTGTTGGGTATTTATACTTAGTATCGGAATCATAAAGATGCTTCTTAACGGGGTTTATAACAGAACCCTTCTCCATAAAAGTAACATATTTCTATCTTTTTTTTTTAATGTACAATAGTGGGGATATTATATACAAAGCATAAAAGATTATGAAAAACCCAAAAAAACCCTTAATATAACCTCTCAGACTGGGACGGTGTCGACATCTATTTCAGTTCAATATTTACTCATCATTGAGGTGTTGTTCCCACCAATTATTGAGCAACTTTCGTAGCTCCTGATAGCGAG
>CAZALJ010000060.1:0-8797 GCA_964485715.1 uncultured archaeon | reverse complement strand
ATAAACATTACTAAAATCCCTAACAATACTAGTATTAGAATAAGAGGAAATTCATCTGGCACGTTTCCACCAACAATTCTTTGTATTACTAGCTTGTGACCTTTTTAAGAAATCTCATGAAAATAGCTATAAATAATCCTAAGATAACCAACCCAAATACAATAAGCATTAATAACAGCCAAATATCCATAGGATGATTCAACCTGACTGTGAAAAAACTTCTATAATCAGTCTAATAGGGTTTTTGGAATCTCTCCAACTTTTTATCTAATTCTTCTAATTTCGATTCCATTCCTTCTAATCGTGTATTCATTAATATTTTAATCTCTTTCAATTCAGTGAGCATTTGGTGAGGGATTGATATTATAGGTTTTTCCTCGACTTCGGAAATCACTGTTCCAAAAGCAGCTTGAAATTGACGAAGCTGAGTGAGAATATAGTCTCTCACCTCACGGTAAACCTTAATACCTTCTAATTTCTCCTCGGCGGTCTCGTCAAGAGAATAGCCCTTTCCACCTGCAGTTTGGATCTCTATAGTACCAATACTAAACAAGCGGTCGAAGGGACCAGTTTTCATGTTAATGTTCGTTACTGTTCGATAGGGTACATGCTTCTCAGATTTATTAATTACTCCCTTATGAACTACTATCTCATGACCATGAACGATAAATAACATGGATTTTACATATAAGTGCATACCAACTCCATAAAGAATAGTGATAACAAACCAAATGGCAAGATAAATGACGCCCATCCAAAAGAACGCTTGAAATAGTACCTCTCTCTGTGATTCACTAATCTCAGAGCCTAACCATAAACCAAAACCCCCAAATATTATCATTAATGCTGCTGTAAAAATAAAAAACACTATTACATACAATAAATAATTTTTCCAGAGGAGATTTTTACTTGGACGGATAATTCGGGGTTTACCAGGTGGAGGGGGAATGTCAGATCCCTTGATTATTTTAACTTCATTCATTCTGCTTTCAGTCCTTATTTTTTTCGATAATTTCTTCAATTGTTCTCCTGAACTGATCTCTAATGTCTTGTGTATTTGGTTCATCAAGTCCATGATCAGTCTTCACAATTCTTAAAATTCTTGTACAATCCTCTTCACAATTCCTATTACATAAATGATCTTGCCAGGGCAAAATAGTTTGATCATTCACCGTATAAAACAGATAAACTTCTCTATCTATCCTGAAATCGTGACCAATCAAAATCCCATTTTTTAGAAGTAATTCAGCTCGATTTTTTTCTTCTTCTATCTCATCCTTAGTCTCCCCCTGAATAGAACGATCTAAACGAAGTGCATCAGCTAAATCTTCAAGGCCTTCTTTGATCTTTCTTAGACCAGTAGATTTGAACTTAGAAACTGTTCGAACATCTAGGGTTCCCCTAGCTCGTCTATCCCCCGTCTCCTTGAGGATTGTTTCAATCTCTGTAAGACTAATGTTCGGATTCTTGAATATTTCTCGAATGACAATGTTCTCTGAATCCGAAAGCTTTTTAGTCATTTCTATGATCTCACTTTGCGGCCTATTACCAAATTTACTTCATTACCATAATTTGTATCATACTATTTAAACCTTTCTAAAGCTTCCTCATGATAATCCACATAATGTCATTGCTTATATCATAATTATTTTTATTGAATTGTCAATATGATGATTGATGAATATATTAATATAATAATGTAACTATTAAATGGAATAGACTTAATAATTTTTCATCTTCACACATTATTTGAGGATTTTGAATTACTTTTTTCCCAAATCAAAGGGTTTAAATAGGTTACCAAAAAATGGTAATGTAGAGAAATTAGTAACAATCGAAGAATTTCACAAAATTACTAATTTCACAAGGAGCATAAAAATTGCTTAATCAAGAAATAAAAGAAAAAATGATAATAAAAATCGAAATAAAAACTAAAATTACTTTAGGAGTCCATATTGATGGAGGTTTCGCATAATGGCATGGATGTATCCAGTTATAGCACAGAAACAGAGAAAACCAAACAAGATTGTCCTTTGTTTTAGTGTTGTGATAATCTTAGCATTATTCATCGTTTTGAATAGTTTTAGTGTGTCACCTATTTTCATAATAGCAGGAATCCTAGGGTTGATTGCTATCGGAGGGACCTTCTTTAGTGTTCGTGGAGGTCATGCATAATGGCATGGATTGGTGCAATCGCAGCAGCTAGCGCTTATAATGATGGAAGACGGCGTAAAAAACCTAGTAAATTAGTATTCTTGGTTACGATCTTTAGTCTCGTACTTGGGATTTTTGTACCTCTTGTAATAATCCTTGGTATGAATAGTAACAGCACAATGACCCTTTTCCCGTTTATATTCATTTTCATCATTATGATCGGGATAGTTGTTTTGGTAGCTGTTGGTTGTTCTGACTCTTTTGATCAAGATGATGAAATTGGAACGGTAGATGGAGCATATTACAGAAGTTCTGGAGATAGAAGACAGAGATCAAGAAATACTTCTTATCATAAACACGAACCTGAAGAAGAATACTATTGGGGATCTGCATCAAAATCATCCCCATACTTCTGTACCAATTGTGGTATCCGATTAGAGTCAGATGATCGGTTCTGTGCTTCCTGTGGTCGGAGGGTAACTTAATTTCAAAATAAATGGTGTAAGAAATACAAACCCAAGCAGAAACAAGAGTTAGTGTCCTCAAAATGTCTGGTACAATTAGTGCCTGTAAGAAATTGGTAAGTAAAATGTCTCCTTCAGCTCGGAAGGTGTATCGAATTTTACAGGCAGAGAAACAAATGCGCGTTCGTGACATTGAATCCCAGATTCACCACTCTCCTCGGATGGTACGCCGTGCCCTTAGTAATTTGAACGATTTAGGTTTAATTGCTAAAATTAAGGGACCTTGGTGGTATTATTACACCATTAATCGTTAAATCTAAGAATAATAATAAAAGTGAAAGAAAATGCAAATACAAGAAACAATTATTGAAACAAAACAAACACGAAAGGTACTTATCCGAACGGATAAGCTATCTAAGTATTATGGAAAAGATATCAAAGCTGTTGATGAGCTTGATCTTGAGGTTTATGAGGGCGAAACTTTCGGATTACTGGGCCCTAATGGAGCAGGAAAAACCACAACGGTTCGCCTTTTAAACTGTATTCTGAAACCAACCAGTGGTACTGCTGATGTGAATGGTTATAATATTTCTAAAGAATCGACTCAAGTAAAAACTATTACTGGCATGTTAGCAGAGTCTCCAGGATTATATGAGAAACTCAGTGCTTATGAGTTTCTAGAATTCATGGGAGCTTTGTATAATATCAAAGGAAACATTCTAAAAGAGCGGATTGAAGAGCTTTTAAAGTTATTTGGTCTGACTGATAGGAAAGATCATCTCCTTGAAGGTTTTAGTTCGGGAATGAAACAGAAAGTATTAATTGCCGCAGCGTTGATTCACGACCCTTCGATCATCTACTTTGATGAACCTACAGCAGCATTGGATCCTCGAGCTGCTCTTAAGGTTAAAGATTTAATTAAGGGGTTAGCAGATCAACTTGGAAGGACTATTGTTATATGTAGTCATATTCTTCCTATCGTAGAGGAGCTTTGCGATCGAATTGGAATAATTAACCAAGGCCAACTCGTTGCTGTGGGTACAATAGACGAAATCATTGCTCAAGCAGGAACTGAAACATTAGAAGAAGCTTTTATCACCCTAACTGGGGGCATTGATGAAAAAGAACTCCTGGCTTGGAGGAATCACAGTTGATTTCACTTCGAAATTCATTCTGGTTACCAATTGCTAAAACTGAATATCGAGTGTCTACAAGTCGAATTCGTGAGATCAGACCCTATCTCCCCTATATTTTAATCGGGGGTTTAGCGATTTATACGTTTTTCATTGCGCCCTACATAATCGACAGTTTTGTCGATGAGTTACATGAATTATTGCTTTCAGCAGTAGCTGTGGCTCTTGTTAATGTTCTCTTCTTCGTATTTTTTGTCATGTTTGCTTCTATGCCAATCGCATCAACTTTACAGGACATAAAAACAGAGCATTTGGAAATCTACCTATCATCCCCAGTCAAAACAAGTGATATCTTAATTGGTGAGTTCCTAGGAAAAATCCCTTTTTCTGTTGCATTCGCAGCAATCATTGGCAGTACGTTCACAGCAGCTCTTTTCCCTCTCGGTTTAGATGTCTTCCAGATTATTGTTATCGTTGCAGTTTTCATTATTCTCTTTTTAACTGCTACTTGGATAGGTACTATGATTGCTGTTATCTTACGATCTATTCTGATGAAATCAGCCCGAGGAAGAGACATTGGGAAAGGACTGGCAATTGTGGTCATCTTACCATTAGTAGCTGTTATCTATCTATTAATCGGTGGGTATTATGAAGTTCTCAAAGATCCTCAAAACGCAAAACTCGTAAAAGATCTATTTGGATTCTTTCCATGGGGTTGGAGTTCAGAGATCATTGTTGCTATGGCACAGAATCCTGGAGATATCTTAGCTGTTGAATTCACAACATTGCTACAATTCAGTGCATTAGTGACATTCTTTGGAGGCTCTTTATTGATTGGTGGATTTGTAGCAAACCGTGTTTATAACCTTGAACCAACCTCTTTTTCAGCTTCTAAATCCAAATCAAATAGCTTTTTCTATAACTCCATCAAAAAACTTGGTGGTGGTGGTACATCTGGCCTTCTTCTTTCTTCAGGATTTAAGGCCTATTTCCGTAAAGCCAAGAATATTGCATGGTTGATCTACGGTGTGGGTTTAATTGTAGTAATGAATGTCTTTCTTACCCAACCTGACGATCCTGAGAGTGCTTTTATCTTTTCCATATTCATGGGACCTCTCTTAGCGGCTTTTGTGGCTTCTGACATTACCCTTCAAGGGAAAGAAAATTTGCTACTTTATAGGCAAACTCCCACTGGAACAAGAAAGTACCTTAGAATTAAGCTGTATCAATATTACTTAACCAATCTCCCTATCATTCTAGTTGTTATAACAGGTGTGAATCTACTCGTCCCAGGCATAACGCTAGAAATGCTGATTCTCAATGTTAGTCTGACACTTCTAATGGGTGCAGCAGCAATAACTATGACTCTTGGTTTGTTTTTATTAAATCCCGCATATCATGATAAAGCTGGTGAATTCATGATAAATATACAGATCTGTGTATTTGGTGCTGCGATACCCTTCTTTGTCTTATTTATTGGCCTAGACAAGATGCTCTATGACGTGTTTGGCATCGTAGAGGCACTCTATCCTGTTGCAGTCGTCTATATAGCTTTACAGTGGATCTTAGGAGTCATTATACTCTCGCTTGGAGCGAGAAAACTAAGTAACATGGAGTAAAATCAACTCTCCCTTTTTTCCTTTTTTCTGTATTATAAATTGTGGTGAAAAACATGAAAAAAACTGTAAAAATTGTTTTAGTAGGTTTTTTTATACTCACTTTTGTTGGACAGGCTGTCCTTTTCATATACTTAGGCGAAAGAAATGCCGCCCTTAACCAAGGAATGTCTATTAGGGGAGCAAGCATTGTTTTTTTCACAGCAGATGGGTATTCTGAAAGTGATCTTCAGGGTGTGAAGCAGCATTTTGACCAATGGCGTGGAACGGTCACTATTGCAGGATTGTCTGAAGTTTTGACTACTAAAGAAGGTTCGATGACGTCAGATATTCTTCTCTTGGATATAGATGAGATAACAACTTATGATGCAATCTTTTTACCTGGAGGAGAATTAGCACCAGCACTTATTACAAATCAGCATGTGATGCAGCTTCTTGATGATGCAAATAATGAGGGTTTGGTGATTGCTGGCATGGGGAATGGAACACTTGTGCAGGCTAATGCAGGTCTTATAGATGGTAAAAAGTTTTCAACACACAGTTCGATTGTTGCAAATCTCACGGCAGCAGGTGGAATTTATATCGATGGAGCTACTGTTGTAACCGATGACACTATCATTACTGCATCTCCTCCAAATTATGAGGAGATCTCATATGCCATTGCTAATGCTTTGGGGTACTCCTATACTCTTGCTGTTGACATTTCATTTGAAAAGGAAGAACATGGATGGAATTATTCCATAACTGTTAAACCCTCTGATAAGCATATTGTCAGTAGAATGACCATCAACCTCTCTTCTCTTCTTCTTGATGAGAAAATATTGGTTGATTCATTTGAGCTAGTTGAAGAAAAAAATAGTGGATATACCACAAGTCTTGGGATACTGGCCAATGGTTATTATGTCGTTGACATCGAAGTGGAGAGTATCTATGGGAATATAGAAGTTCGTACTGGTGTTAAGGAATTTTCTGTTGGAAGTAATTAGTATAGGATGACCTCTTAATCTCTTCCCCATTTTTTCATTTCTTTTAATGTGTTCTCTTTCGTGATTATGAGTTTATTACACTTTTTAAGCATTAAAGGTCTGGGATATTCTTCTTAAGAACCTGAGAAAGATCATTTAGAAGATTAATATAATCAGAATGAATACAATTAACATTTTGCAGAAATTCGTATAATAGATTCATCTCAATCTGATTTTCATCTATTAATTCCTCATATTTGATTAACCATTCCCCAAAAACTCGAAAGAAATGTTCATTTGTTTTAGAAAACTGTTTTGGGATGTCATTATAATTGTTAGGAAGATTCAAACCGATTAATTTAGTAAACTTCTGAAATTCATCAAACTGTGCCTTATAGTTCTCGTAAAGGTACTGACTGCTAGAAATAAATAGATTCCTAGCGACTCTGCCAAAATATTTTGTCTTATTTCGCCCATGAGGGCCTTCATGTAACGTGGCGACTACAGAAATTAACCCAAGTTCAATTAAGATATCTAAATGAAAATATAGAGTTGTCTTACTGATAGATATTTCATTTTTCTGACTTAAATTTTTATTAATTTCTGTTACATTCATTGCACGACGAACCTTGAAACGTCCATCAGGAGATTCCTCTTCTATTCCTTTTCTTAGAAGTCTGATAATATCTCTTCTAACGGGGTGTGAAAAATACTTCTCCTTTGAAACATTAACAAATAAAAATTGGGGGATATTTTCCCAGTGATTAAAGAGTTGCTGGCGATTTTCTGTCATTGGTTGTCATCCTATTTTTTTCAATCTACTGTTACTATATAATCAATCAGTACATAGATTCACTTTTGATTATTTTGTCAGAAAAGAAATATATTTATCATTATTAACGTTTCGAACGCAACTCGAATCGTCGTTATATTACGATTCGGATTACATCAAAACGTAATAAAAGACAATTTTTGGTTAAATGTGGGGCAATTAGGACGTGAATTTTAAAATAATTATTAATAGATTTTTAGGAATCCAAGATTTGTCACTAGAAGCTAAATCGCTGTTAAAAACCTTTTTTTCTTTTACTTTAATACACTCATTATTGATGAGCATATCGGGGACATTTTTTACCTTATATGCTATAGATAAGATTGGTTTCGCCTTAACGGGGACAATGATGGCAGTTTTGCTGTTAACCCAATTTATTTTTGACTATCCTTCAGGATCACTAGGGGATTATATTGGTCAGCGTTGGGTACTTACTATTGGTTATCTATGTTTTGGATTCGGTTTTTTTATGTTAAGTACTGCAGAGAGTTTTACTCATTTCCTAGTGATCGCCATTACTAATGGTTTTGGAAATGCTCAGTTTTCAGGGGCTTTAGATACCTGGTTAGATTCAAACTATAAGAAGGTTGATTCTATTGATACCGATCGAAAAATTTATGGATTTGCTCGATCACAAGTAAATACATTAAACAATCTAGCGTTGGCAGCGTCTTTTATGATTGGTGGATATCTCTCTACAACTTTTTCTCGTCAAACCGTTTTCTCTCTTCAGGTTTGGTTTACTTTAATCTTGGTATTAATTGTTTTATATAAAATTAAAGATGTTTCGATCGTAATAAACGAGTCAGACATTAAAAACGAGAAAAAGGAGATTGAAACTTCATACTTCACCTATCTAAAAGGGGGAATGAGATTTATGTTGTCAAGCAAAGCTGCGTTCTTTCTGATCCTAGGTATTGGAATTCTTAACACCTGGGTGTGGATTTGGTATTCCTTAATACTTTTTCCACTTTATTTCGGATATTCTGGAGACGATATGGGTGCAAATCTCCTTAGAACAATTATTATGCTCAATGGTGTTCCTCTTGGATTATTTATTGCTAAGTTCAGTAAAAAATTCTCAACGAAACATTATCCACTAATACTATTGGTTTTTCTTTTTTTGTTCTTTCCTGCAGTAATTAGCCTCTTAGTCCTTGTACCTTTAGAAAATGAATTTAATCTTATTGGTTTTCTGTCTACAATAGTTATAATAAACATAAGTGCCAGTACGATCTATCGAACCGCAGAAGTATTAAGAATGAGGTTATTAGTAGATTTTGTACCATCTGAGAATAGAAATTCTACATATTCTTTGATACCTACTATCACAGCATTGTTCAGTATTCCTTTACTTCCAGTTGCTGGACAAATAATTGATAGTTTTAGCTTAGTAGCAGGTATGGTTGTTGTTCTTACAGTCTTTAGCACAGGATTCTTGTTAATTACTCTTGGAATTCGTTTAATGAAATCAGATGCAGAAATTATCCCTTTAGATAGTTCAATAACAACAGAAAAACCTGAAAAGTCTGAAGCTGTAGGTTAAACCTGTTCTTTATTAACGTCGTCGTTTTATTGCTGCAATTATTGGAATAAATACTGCAAAAAAAATCGGAATAAATATTACAAAGGG
>CAZALJ010000059.1:0-8811 GCA_964485715.1 uncultured archaeon | reverse complement strand
TTTGTGTAAAACAAATTTAATCAAGTAGGGTTGGTTTGTGCAGAAAAGTGTGTTCTACCGTCTAAGAGGCCCCAATATCGTAGGTTCAGCGCTTTTTGCATTAACAGGTTTTATATTCAGCCTACGTCCACCTCTCAATTTTGAATGGTTCAATGGTATTTTCATTATTCTTTCAATGGTATTTTTCAATATCTATATTTGGATTTCAAACGATTACTACGATGCTCCTTATGATGCGGCAGATAGCAAAAAAAGGGCAAGAAACGTTTTCTGTGCCGATCGAGGGAATCGTGAATACAAGATTGGCTTGATTGTTATGTGGTTTTCACTTGTTGGGGGTTTAATTAGTGGATTGATCGCTGGTTTGATTTATTTCTTGTTTGCAGCGGCTGGAATGCTTCTTGCTTATCTATATACAAGTCCAACCTTTCGTGCAAAAAGTCGAGTTATTTTTGATTGGATTTTTCATGTGATGTGGTTTCAGATTACTTTTCTTCCTCTCTATTTGTATATATTCGGTTTTGATGTGATTTGGGGTCTTGATATCCAATTTTATAGCATTTTTCTTTGCATTTCTATGCTTTCATTGCTAGCTCAGATAAATCATCAAATCCCAGACTATTCCATTGATTTTCAAACAAAACAAAGAACCACGGTCGTTGCGTTGGGAATAGAAACAACTATTAAACTTAGATATCTCTTTTATTTCCTCCTCTCCATTGCTGTTGTTGTAATCTGCCTGTTAAATGGTACTCTCATCGCTTTACTAATGATGGTTGTCTATACATTATATCTACTGAAGACTGATGTGAAAAAAGCCGAAGATGTTCCCCTACTATGGTTGTATTTCTTTATTGTGGATTATTTAGTTCTCTCTCCTTTTTTGTCTTATGTGATTCCTCCAATATAATCGGTTTTTTAAAAGAAAAGTCTGTTATAAATCTCAACAAAGCTGTCATATTATTTTTCTCCAGTACCTCTACTTGCGTTAAAACTCAAATAACCCAAACTAGATGAAAAGAAAGAAAGTAATCTACGCATGGAGACGTAATCTCATGGTCTTATACTTTATTTTTCAGCTGTTATTATCTTTGTGTTTAATTATTCTCTTCTTACTAGTTTTCACTGGAATAGAATTATTTCAAATTGGTCTAGTGCCCACTTTAGTGATTTCTATCTTTTTCACATACTTTTTGGCCCTTTTCCTTTTAGCCAGTATTAATAAGCTATCAAGAATCCTAATGAAAACTAAGGAAGGAGAAATCGAGGGTATTGGTCTAATATTTTGGACTATTCAAACAGGTACTTTTGAAATAGCTAGAAACCTAACTCAAAAGCTCACTATTCATTCACCCATGCCAGATTTTATTCTAAAACTATTTGGTTTCAAGCATAACAAAGGGGTCTCAATATTAACTTCCCGTACGTGGGATCTAGATCTTATTAAAATAGGGATAAATACTCTAGTTGGAACCAATACAATTGTTTCTGGACACCATATTCGCCAGGGTAAAATGTTTCGAAAACGGATAAAGATTGGCGAAAATGTCACCATTGGAGGAGATTCCGTTATTGCGCCAGGTGTGACTATTGGAGATAATACTATCGTTGCTATTAACTCCACTGTGCCTCCTAACTGGGAGCTAGACGCTAATAGTCTATACGGGGGTGTTCCCGTTAAAAAATTAAAATCATTAGCCTCACCAGATCCTGAGGAGTAATAATTCTGTCTTTTCTCGAATGGTTTGCTATAACGTAATGTTCCACATTTAAAATGAGTGACGAAATGGATAATTATTTTTGTTCATTATTTTGCACTTAAAGTTTTTATTGTCTCTAAACACGTTTGAATTTCTTCTTCAGTATTGTAACAGTGTGGGGAAAGACGTAAACCCCCTTCACGGTATGAAATAACAATGGGTATCGATAGCTTTCGTAATTGGTCAACAATTTTCTCCCCATCAGGACAGGAAAAGTTAACTATCCCGCTTCTTTGTTGTTTACTCTCAACTGGAGTTTGTAACTGGAAGCTACTCTCATTTTCCACGAATTCAATTATTAAATCTGTTAATTTCATAATCTGAGCAAATATGTTTTCAACACCAAGATCATCTAGGAATTTCACAGCTCTTGCTATTAAGAGAGTATGTGGACCAATTGATGCTTGAAATCTTTTTGCACCATGAGCTGGCGTATAGGGATGATGCGACAAATTAAGAGGGTTGGAATCAGACATTGAACCGATAAAACTTGGGTTAAGTGATTCTGCTAATTCTCGCTTAATATAAATAACACCAGTTCCAAGAGGTCCGAGTAACCATTTATAGCCACCTGATGCTAGATAGTCAATGTCTTGTTTCTGAACGTCTAGCGGTACAGCTCCGAGAGATTGTATAGCATCAACTATTATTTGTACTCCTTTTTCGTGACAAATCTTTGCAAGTTCTTTCAAATCGATGCGAAACCCATTACTAAATTGAACATGGGAAATAGCTATTAATCGTGTAGCTTCATCAATTTTCTGAGTGAATGATTCCATTGGGAGTATTCCATTAATGTTTGGAATGACTTCTAGCTCTAGATCAAATTTTTCAGCTAGCGCTTGATAAGTATAGGAATTGGAGGTATATTCCAAATCATTTACGATAATTTGATCGCCTTTTCCCCATTTAATGCCTTCAGCGATAGCTGCAAGTCCATAACTAGTATTGTAGGTGAATGCGATTTCCTCTTCTGGAAATCTAGCATTTATGAACTTTCCAACTGTTCTACGATCCTCATTTATGCCCTCGAGCATCATGTCGAGATTAGGGAAAAATAAATCCCCGTACGTTTTATGATGAACATGCCATTTTTGACATTCTTCAATAACGGGAGTAGGACTAGGCGAAACAGCAGCATGGTTCAGAAAGATTGCTTTTTCAGTTATAGGAAATTCTTTACGAAGATTTTCAAGATCCATAAGTTTTCAATTCCTTGGCAAAAGATGAGCAAAACGATAAAACTACTATTCACAAACATTTGAGAGCTTTCCATTTTTGCTATTCAATCTTTTTTCTTTCTATCTGGTTGAGCACCTACAAGTTTCGTGAGCTCTGTAAGATAATCAATAGCCTCTCGAATGGAGCTTCTTTTTAATTCATGATCCTTTGGTGAAGAGGTCATTTTCTGGAGTTGATCATGAGTGTGTAATATATGGAGAGTTTCTTTCTGTTTCAGCACTTTTTCGCTAAGTAGAGTGAAATTTTGTTCTTGTGAATGTTTCAGCACTTGATCGAGTTTGCGTGTTGCTTTAGCATATTGATGAGTATGCATTTCAATAATACCTAATATTAAATCGACTTCACCAGAAATAAGAGCTGATGATTCAGCAGCCAATTTAAGATCGGTTAAAAACAGTCTTGCTTTTTCCAGATATTCAAAATTGTCTGTTGTAATCATAAAAAGTTCTAGGTTTGTTTTGGTAATTCCTAGAAGGGTTTGTGCTTCAACTTCAAAAGATTCACAATATTCTAATGCCAGAGAAAACTCTTTTAGGGCCTGTTCAAACTGTTTTTGGTTAAGAGCGATGTTACCTTGTGTACTATAATATCTACCGATGTCGAGGCGTTTCTGATGAGTCCAAATTTGATTTCGTGCTTCAGTGAGTAATGCTTCAATCTTTTCTAAATAGTTATTACCCATCCTAGATAGCAATTCAGCGTAAGCTAACAGAATTATGGCTGGAACTTTCTTTGATTTTTCTTTAAATGTCGATACACTAGCTTTATACCATTTCTCTGCCTGCATTAAGTTTCCTTGATTTGATTCTAACCAACCAAGTGCTCCATAGGTAAATCCTAACCCATAAAAGTCATTGTTCTTCTTATTTAATGCCATGCTGGAATTATAATGTTCAATTGCCTTTTTACTGTTACCTACAAGCGTATAAACCATACCTAGTGTATTATGCGCATATGCAGCTTGCCATAGGTTATGTACAGTTTCATGATTTATTTTGAGAGATTCAGTTAAATACTGGATAGCAATTTTATACTCTCCAGTGAAACGTGAGTTCGATCCTAAATTATTCAACACAAAAACTTTCTGGTATGCATTTGGAACTAGTTGTAAGCATTTTAACAAAATATTCTTGGCTCGTTGGTACTCCCCAAATAGTTGAAGCATCCAAACAAAATTTAAGCTTAATAAAACAAAATTATCAGGACTAGATGTAACGCAGTAATTTAAGCTTTTTTGTATGTGTTTCAAACATTTAATACGGTCGAGCTGTTGTCTTGCCAGTCTCGCACGAGCATACTCTAAGAGACCCTGGGCGATTTTATCTGATGGCTGAACTTCTGAAGTATCAAGAGCTTCATTTACCAGTTTGTACCAAGGATTTTGTCTAGCTAACCAAGTAAATTCCCAAACGAAGTCTAAATTCGAGTTCCAATTCGTTTGAATCTGTCCTCTCAAAATATCATTTAATCCCTCCTTGAGAGTTTTCAAGAAGTTTTTTTCATCTTTTAACTGAAAAAAACAATTAAGCAACATCCTGCGATAGTAGTTCTGTCGTACTAGATCATTTGAAAGAAATGATAATGCTCTATTTAATGATGGAATTACTACAGAGTAGTTGTTCATCCTATATTGAATTGTTGCTATTTTACCGTACAGGCTACTCATCTGGGTTTTTGTTAATTTTATTTCTTTAGATAATCGAAAAGCTTCTTCAAGATCAATCTTTGCTGATTGAAAATCATTTTTGTATCGTTTTATTTCACTTGACAGTAAGTCAAACCAATATTTTTCTTCGTTAGAGAACCCTTCTGTTAAAACTACTAGTTCTGTATGAATTTTTTCAGCTTCTTCGATTTTTTTTTCTCTAAGAAGCCTTCGAACTTCGTGATATCGATTCTCAGTCACTTATCTCTGCACTCCATGGGAAGAGGGAAAAATGTTCTACAAAAAACACATGTCGTGTACACTAGATACCGACTTAAATAACATATTCTGGGAGTTCAAAGAAATATTTTCTTTTTTTTCCTAATGCTCTTTTTTCAATAGCAATTTTGTCAAACTCCTGACAGAAAGTAGCTGAGATGTGTTTTACAAGTTTGCAAATGAAGAAATAATAGATTGTATTGAAAAAATTCAATCTTTCAGTGATTAGTTTTTTTTATCTAGCCTATCAATCCTCCTAAAGAGGCCGTGATTTATCCCATTCACCTTCAAACACAATTTGATATTCATGTAGGCCTAATTCTTTAAGTTTCTCTTTGAAATGATAAGCTAATTCTTGGAGAAAATCATTTTTATCTTCAATCTTAACATTTAACCAATCGTGATATGCCGGAGGGACTGTTCCATAATTTTGAAATGTTTTCAACAATAAATGATCGATCCCGCCTCGTGGATTTAATCTATCCAAATATACAAAATCCACAAAATCCTTTACCTCATCCAGTACTTCCCAAGATGAAATACCTGGAATAAAAGGTCCAAGAAAGAGAAATGATCGAATTCCAGCTTCATGAATTTTAGAAAGGGTTGTAATCCTACTTTGAATAGAACTTGCACGAGGTTCGATTACTTTACGCCATTTATCATCGATCATTGAGATTGACATACCGATTGTTATTTGAGTTTGAGGTTTTTGGTTGATCAAGGTCAATATTTCTAAGTCTCTTTGAACCAAGGACGATCGTGTCAAAATTTCAAGATGAAATCCCTGATGTTCATGAAAACAATCGATAATTCGCTTTGTAACCTCATATTTGCGCTCAATTGGCTGATAAGCATCCGTAACACTCGAAAGCAATACAGAAAAGTGCCATTTCTTTTTCCTCTTAAGCAGAACTCTCAATCGTTGGGGAGCGTTTATCTTAACATCAACGAAAGTTCCCCAAGGTTCTTGGTGACCTGTAAATCGTTTCATAAAACGTGCATAGCAATAATGGCAGCCATGTCCGCAGCCTACATATGGATTGATAACAAAATCAGTATTGGGAATTCTACTCCTTACCAAAGGATTTTTACATTCTATTTCTGAAATTTGCAGTAGTTTTTTGCCTCCAATGCTATTTAACTCATTATTTGCCGAACAATCCGACAAGCTGAGCACTCTGGTTCAGGTGAATAAGAAGCACATTTTTTGCATTTATGCACCTTTTTAACTTGTGTTTTCATTATAACTCCCTTGTTCATTGATGAAACGATATTATAAAGGATATTTTGGTCTTTTTTTTCCATTGCAGTTAGAAAAGTGGCAATTTCAGAACGTAAGGACCTATCTGCAAAGGTGCATTGAGTGTTCAAAACGGATAAATGGTTAATAGTGGAATAAGTACTGATGGTCCCTTCAGAAGCTTTTGTTAATGGCTTAAATCTCAATGGGAGCGATTTTCCGTCAATTGTTTTGTACTCAATCTGGTCACGAAAATTTTTCCAAGGATTACCTCGTAATATGTTAAGGAGCGTTGTTCCAGCCTCATCTTCAAGAGTGTTTCCTATAGCAATGAAATCAGCTCCAATATCCAAAGACATCCTTAGAATCCCATGACGGCGTAGTACACCACAGATGGCGCACGGAGTAAATCCTAATCCCTGCTTATCTGATTTTTGAACCAAGCTAGGTAAAGAATAGCCAAATAAATCACTATAAGATTTCTTAATAAAACGAATATCAGAATACTTAGATTTAAGCTGGTCGATAACCTTCTCTCGAGACGACTGTATTTCTGGGATTTCTTCTTCAAGAATAATAGCCGCTAACATAGTAATTCTGAGCTTTCGATGGTATTTATGAAGAATGTGAAGTAATGTAGCGCTGTCCTTACCCCCTGATAGTGCTATAGCAATGGCATGTCCTCGAACATATCTTGGGGTCCGTTTTAATAATCTTTTCTCAAACTTTAAGGAAAAACAACTAGGACAGAAATACTGTGAGGTAAGAGGAAATTTTAACTCACCAGATAAACCACAGATGCACTGATGACTCATTCGGTCTCATCTAAAAAGGTCAGTTGCCAGTTCTCATCATTTCCCTATAAAAGATTATAGGGTCAGGCGGTAAAACCGTCGTCATACCGTTCACAAATTAAAAACCCCGCATATTTAATAATTATTATTTCAAAAATTCTCATAAGGATTTGTTGTTACAAAACCATGACCTTTAATATGTTGTCCGCCATCAATTAAATGCATTCCAAAGGGGAAAAGACCTACACGAGCGTTTTTTGGAATAATAGTATCTTTAAAAGCCAAATTCCCGTTTATAAAACAATCTCCACAATCATTAAGGTTTAAGTCTAATCGTGTTAATAAATCTTGAAATCGTTCATTTTTTTTACTAGGGAGACTTATTACAGTATCTTCTGATAAAGAAGCATTTGGTTTAAATTTTTTCCGAAGAATGCCATAAGATGAATTTCTAACATTTTTAAAACCTTAAACTAAAGTTTGAGTTGAAAGGAGGTTTATGATTGTCATTCCGAGAGACTAAAGACATTTTTTTCCATTTTTTATAGCAAAGGCAGTGTTTTTATGGTTCTCTCCACGATATTCGTAATTGCTTGCTAACCTCTATAACAATGTTCGTATCCCAAAATTAATTAGTAATTATGGTTAGGAATTGGTAAAATTGGTGGTATTCTTTCTTGTTTCTCCCTAAAAATCCTCTGGATCTTTCTACGAAACCGTTGATCGGAATGGTTCATCTTCCTCCTCTCATAAAACCCTTCGGTGCTTCAAATTCCATTGAAGGTATCTTAGAAATCAGTATTCAAGATGCTATCACATTAGAAAATGCAGGATTTGACGCTGTGTTAATCGAAAACTATCATGATACACCATATCCCAAATATAGGTTAGATGACACAAAATTTCTTCTAATGAGTTCTCTTGTGAACAAAATAATTTCAAACATGAAAGTTCCTTGCGGGGTTAATCTTCTCCGGAATGCGTGTGTTCAAGCTCTCATAATGGCTACAGTTAATCAAGGAAGTTTTATTCGTTGTAATATCTATGAAGGAGCTTATGTGACTGATCAAGGTATAATTGAATCCGTAGCAGATGAAGTTCAGCAAAAGCGAAGGGAATTTAGATCCAAGGTAAAAATTTTAGCAGATGTGCATGTAAAGCATGCTACACCTTTGGGACAACACCCATTCTCACTGATGGAATCAGCAAAGAATGCTCTTAACCGTGGAAATGCAGATGCGATCATTGTATCTGGTAGAACAACTGGAACACTCATTGACGTTACGAGGTTAAAGAATTTTGTACAATCAAGTAAGATCAAACCAATCTTAGGAAGTGGATTGACAATTAGAAACCTATCGGAAGTCTTTCCTTATATTTCGGGAGCAATTGTTGGTTCTTCGATCAAAGTTACTGATCTCTATTCTCCTGTAGATATTGAAAAAGCCCAAACATTAGCCAAGGGTTGGAAAACTGTAAGAGAATCAGAGAGGAGGGATAAACAGTGATTAAAGAGCTAAGTATCAAAGATTACCCAGAAATTCAAGATTTATGGGAAAAAGCAGGTCTATCCTGGAGACCAGAAGGACGAGACCATCCTGACAGAATTAAAGACCAAATTGAAAGGAAAAATACTTTTTTTCTCGGAGAAATAGAAAATGGGGAATTGCGTGGAGTTGTTCTTGTAACACACGACACCAGAAAGGGATGGATAAATCGATTAGCTGTTCTTCCCAAATATCGTAATCGTGGAATTGCTCAACAATTGATACTAGCAGCCGAAAACCGATTATATGAAGTCGATGGTATTGAAGTGTTCTGTACACTAATTTTTGATGATAATGACAT
>CAZALJ010000058.1:0-8860 GCA_964485715.1 uncultured archaeon | reverse complement strand
TAATAAATCTGTTACGTTATAGATGAGTCTAGTTTCAACTAATCTGAATTTTTGATGATGAATGACTCCAAAATTTTAAAAAAATCTGCAGAATTGGGAGGAATGTGTAAGAGAAAGAATAACATTCCCTCGGTTGGTTGCGGGGGTACCCCAGCCAGGTCAACGGGGACAGAATACGGTTATTACAAATTAAATGATAAATAATCGTATTGTCTACACTCAAGATCTGTTCGCATAGGCGTTCGTGAGTTCAAATCTCACCCCCCGCACCAGTTTGTTTAAAATTCCTTTCTTAAAAACAGTTTACTTCAATTGAAAAGATGTACCTGACCTTTTCCTGAGGTTATTTGATGAGTACAGAGAACATAATTCCAGGAATTACACCGACCCGAATGCAATTATTAGAGTTAAAACAAAGATTAGAACTTGCAAATAAGGGCTATGAGCTATTAAGCGAAAAATTAGAAGCTTTAACTGGAGAATTGTTCTCAACGGTCATGCTGTACAAAGAAAAACGAGATAAAGTTCAAGGATCGATAAAAGATTCTCAAGATCAGTTATTCCAGCTGAAACTTCAAATGGGGGAGTTTACTGTCCAAAATGTGGCTTTAAGCTTTCCACGAAAGTTACGAATAGATAGTATGAGCCGAAGATTAATGGGAATTTCCGTCCCTGTCTTCCAGATTCATAAAGAAGTAAGTTTTCGTAAAGATTCAATCTACTATTCCATGTACGAAACCACTGCAAAGTTTGATTCAGCCTTAAAGATTTTTGAAGACGCTCTTCAAGCGATTATTTATCTAGCGGAGATTCAGTCAACTCTAACTAGACTTGCAAAAGAAATTATCGAAACAAAACGTCGTGTAAACGCCTTGAATTATATAATCATCCCCCGTATTGAGGCAACTGTGAGGTGGATCAAACTATCTTTAGCTGAACGAGAACGAGAGTCTTTTGTTAGATTAAAGAAGATAAAAAAGAAACTCTCTAGACAATAATTTGGTGATACTCAAAGAGAATGTTCTTTTGACCTTTTAACGTCGAATACGTCCTCGTCTCAATCCAGTTCGTCGTGCCGCGATCAACCCCACTTTCCTTCCTGGCGGAGCATTACGAGAAACAGTAGTAGGTTGTCCAGGGCCTTGATGAGCCCCACCTCCAAAGGGATGTGATACGATGTTCATCGCCACTCCACGAACTACTGGAAAGGCCTTGTGCCCTTTTGCTCGCATGAAAGATCTTTTCAATCCAGCTTTGGCAAATGGGCGGTCAGGACGTCCACCAGCAGATATGATTCCAATCATTGCACGTGCATTATTATTAACCATTTTTACATGACGAGAGGGTAATTGAATAGAAGAGCTATCTTTTAATTGACTGCGTACCTGGCCGTGGGTTCCAGAAGACCGACATAATGCTCCTCCGTCACCAGGACGCATTTCTACGTTGCAGATCCAGGTTCCTTCAGGTATTTTTTGAACAGGTAAGATATTTCCAACTTCTAAGTCTGCATTTAAACCTTGTTCTCGCTTTTGACCTACATGAACACCTTCTGGTGCAGGTAGAAAACATTCACTTCCATTCTCATATTTCACGAGCATTAAGGGAACTCCTCGTCCTCTTTCGTGGACAAAGTCAATGATTGTGAATTCTATTTTATCAACACGTTCTTTTTCTGTAAGTGGTAAATAGCGTGCTTTTCCTCGTTTTCGATGCGATAAAGAACGAAAGAGTGGCGATCCTCGGCCACGACGCTGAACTAAAATTCGCTTTCCCATCGTTTACACCTATTTAAATGATTCCAACTTCAGTTGCTAGATCTAAGGCGTTATAATCTGGTGAAAGCTTTATGTAAGCTTTTTTCTTTCCTTGAGGAGTTATTAACGTATTCACCTTCACTATTTTCACCTTATAAAGGGATTCGAACGCTGTCTTAATTTCGTGTTTTGTTGCGCGCCGATCGACAATGAAAACCAAAGCGTTTTCATAAATGCTATCCATTTTATTGAAAGCTGCTTCAGTAATTAATGGATATTTGATAATATCCTGAGGTTGTCTGAATTTCAGCTTGGTTTCACCTCAAATCTCTAGAATTTTCACGAATAATTAATTGGACCCTTGATCACGAAGAAATTCAATCGCGGATTTTGTCCATAACGTTAACCTTCCTGCATGAGTTCCAGGGGCAAGATGTTCTGTATTTAATTGATCAACCGTAATGACATCAACACCAGGTAGATTTCTTGCTGCAGCACCAACTCCATAATCGTGAGTGATAACTACAAGAACTGATTTCCCCTTCTTATATTTTCTTCCACGTTTTTTCCCTTTACCTGGCCTAATCTGAGAGTTTCTCCTTTTAGCTTTAGCCAAATCATATGACAAACCTAAGATTGTGAAAATAGTTTGTACCTCGTCAGTTTTCTTTATTGATTCGAGTTTATCACATACAATCAGTGGTAAATACTTTATCTCCTCAATGATATGACCTCGTGATTCAACTAAAACTGGATTAGCAGTTGCAGCAATCGCTGACTTCTTGGCTAAAATCCTTTCTTTTTTGTTAACTTTCTCCTTGAAATTCTGTAATCCATCAGGTGGATGTGTACGACGTCCCCCTACAGCAAACGGTATAAATGCTCCACGACTGGCTGAGCGTGTATGTGATCCCTTTACTCTTGGGACTCGTGCTGCTCCACGACCAGTACCCCAACTCTCTGCGGATGTCTTTTTCCCAGCACGAGGATCAACACCATAAGGTAATTGGCGATTTCGACGACTAGCCAATACAGAGCGCTTGATCACGTCAGGACGAAAAGGAGTCAAAAATATCGCGCTAACATCGATTTTCTCGACTTCCTTTCCCTCTAAATCATAAATAGGAACAACAGAGGAACTCAATTTTCTCGCCAAGTTTTATTTAATTTTTTGCTGTAGTACTGATATAAGTAATTTGGAGGTCTTCGATCTCTGTGGGTTTCAATCTAATTGGGTCTCTAATTCTAATCAATCGTTTAACTGATCCTGGGATGCTTCCACGGAGAATACAGTGTTTTCTAACTTTTCCATATCGTTTAAACCCATTTTCGGGAGTAATTTCCTCGCCATCTTCACCAATTTTGACAATTTGTTTATTATATTCCGTTCGTGCAAAATTACCTAGCTGTCCAGCACGGGGAACAGTCCACATTACTCGTGCGGGATGCCAGGGCCCAATGCACCCGACTACTCTCCGGCCTTTTCGGGTTTTTCGAGGAAGAATTTTTATACCGTGTCTTTTTACTGGACCCGCAAATCCTTTCCCTTTTGTTGTAGCACTCACATCTACAAAATCACTAGGTTTATAGACATCATCTACGGGGATTTTCTTATCCAAAATTTCCAACGCATAATTGAACGCTTCTTTAATAGATCCCCCCACCTTAATTTCCAAGATATCGGGAATTTTTTGAGGAAAACCTGCTTCTCTGGGTAATGTGTGTGCTAACACACGAATTTCCTTTACTTTGTTAAGGGCCTTTTGTATATCAGTGATTTGTTGGTTTTTATTTTGTTTTTCTTTTGGAATCTTAATTTTAAGACCGAGATCTTTTTCTATGTTTTCCCCCCAGATTTGGGTCATAACGCGAAGTTTTTTGGTAAATTGATCAGTGGAATATATTCGTACACTAAAAATAACTATTGGAGGTGTTTCAATCACAGTAACAGGTATAAATTGCTCTTGTTTGAAAAACGGCGATCTTCTATCAGTATTTACCATTGCTAAATGTGTCATTCCAGCTTTATATCCAGCATATCCTAGCAGTCTAGGTTCTGCTGATTCAGCTGGCTCGGGCCATGTTCTCCATCGTGCGGTGTGTCTTCTTGCTCTTTTCCTTCGATATCCTAGAGATCCACGGTGTGGCGCGTGTTTTTTCCTATGACCCATGCTTACGATCTCCATTCTTTAATTATGATGGAATACATGTACACTAGCCAACAGAATTGCTTGTAACGGTTGGTACACGTCGTTGTCGTCAATTTTCGACAGCTGATTTAAACCCTCCGTACTCTTTCAGTCAACTTTCAAATAATCCGACTTCTGTGTTTTAAGGGTATTTGAAAGAGTAATTTTGGATAGAGGATTATCACTTCAGGGTTTCTTGAAGTTCCTTTTATCGCTGGAGGAATTACTATTAGACGTTACACTTTGACATTCACGTCTCTCAATCTAAATTAATTCATCTCATATCTTTTATTTCATAATAGTTTAGGTTATCAATCGTTCGACATTTCAAATTCTAACGCTTATCGAATTTCTGACAGTATTTAATTTAAATAGGGAAAAAAATTAAGGCTAGCCATAAAGTCTCTGATCACATAAATGATGAAGAGAAACCTAGATAGTAATTTCATCTTATTAAAAACTTATTTGGTTGGAAACTACTTATTATGTCTCCTGACCTAGATTCTACGGAAGAAGAAATTTCAGTACCTACTTTGTATTTTGATATGGAAGGTTCATCTTTAATAGTCAATGATCTCATTGCACGTGAAATCTTTGATAATGGTTATTTTGGTCATTGGACTTCGGAAAATTCTCTCGTTTTAGAACCAGAAGAAATTCTCCTCCTCATGGATCGTAGACGAATAGAAGTTTTTAATTCAACAACAAAACAAAAAATCACCTCCTCCGAGATTGTAGCTCATTTTACAAAAAAAAACAAAGATTTTTGGAGTCGTTATCTAGTTTATAAGGATCTTCGAAATAGAGGTTACATAGTACGTATAGGAACTCGAATAACAGCACCTTTTCGGATTTATTCTCGGGGAGGAAAACCAGGTGAATCAATAAGTAAAAAGGTCATTTTTCCTCTAACAGAGGGGGAAGATCTTGATCTTGATTTCTTAGACCAACTTGTGAATCAAACAAAAATTGATCGGAAAATATTGTTACTCTCGGTTATTGACCGTCTTGGAGATGTTACCTATTATCAAGCGTCACAATTAGAGCTTGATCTAAATGAGTTGGAATATGAATATCGGGATGAATTAACATCAAACAATGTACAAATTAAGGATGAAAAATAATGGAGGAGAGAAGATACTCACTAACTTCAGAAGACACCTTTTATGTACCTGATACTTCGGTTATAATCAATGGTGGTTTGAAAGGACTTCTTGAAACTGGTAGGATCGAAGTTGACTCTAAGATAATTATTCATTCATCGTTAATCGCAGAACTTGAACATCAAGCGAATACTGGAAGAAAAAGCGGATTTAAAGGGGTGAATGAACTTGCGGAAATTCGTCGAATTTGTAATGAATTGGGTATTATTTTAGACTACGGAGGACGAAGGCCACATCTTTCCGAGATAAAACGAGCTCGGAGTGGGGAAATTGATGCCATCATTCGTGATTTTGCCTGGAAGAAAAGCGGTATTCTCGTCACATCAGACAATACTCAAAATCTAATCGCAAAATCAGTTGGGATTGAGACTATCTATATTCCAGCAAAAAAAATCATCCTCGAAAAAACTCTTCGCATCGAAGATTATTTCGATAAAGAAACGATGAGTATCCATCTGAAACAAGGAGTCCCTGTTTTTGTAAAACGAGGAACACCTGGTAATGTACGATTCGATCAATTTTCCGATGAAATCTGTACCAAAGATTTTCTCAAAGAATTATACAGGGAAATCATAGAAAAAGCACAAATGTTTGAAGACACTTTCATTGAAATCGACCGTCGCAGCTCAACAATTATCCAGTATGGAAATATTCGAATTGTGGTCTGTAGACCTCCATTTTCAGACGGATGGGAAATTACTGCAGCTCGTCCCTTAAGAAAACTTATGATTGATGACTATCATCTCTCACCCAACCTCTACCGACGTTTGAAAGACAAAGCAGAAGGAATCCTAGTCGCAGGGAGTCCAGGCGCAGGAAAAACTACATTTACTAGAGCCCTAGCTCTCTATTATGAAGGAAAATCTAGAGTTGTTAAGACTATTGAATCACCACGTGATTTGGATCTAAAAGCGGAAATTACCCAATATTCCAAGAATTTTGGCACTCACTCCGAAATTCATGATATTCTCCTTCTTTCCCGTCCTGATTATACTATTTTTGATGAGATAAGAGATACTGAAGATTTTAAATTATATACAGATCTTCGACTAGCTGGTATCGGTTTAGTGGGCGTGATCCACTCCAGCACAGCAATAGATGCCATTCAACGCTTTATCGGAAGATTAGAATTGGGAGTGATCCCTAGTGTTCTTGACACGATTATATATATAGAAGCAGGAAGAATAGCTCGGGTTTTAGAAGTAAAAATGACAGTAAAAGTTCCTGCGGGCTTGATTGAAAGTGATTTGGCGCGGCCTGTAGTGGAGGTGAGAGATTTTGAGACAAACGAAGCAGTTTATGAAATGTATACTTTTGGAGAGCAGACTGTGGTTATTCCACTAGAAAATGAGAACATAAACCATGTTAAAGTTGATGCTCGAACTCTTCAAGATATTACAGAGGCAATTGAACAATTTACAACTCAACCTGTAGTTCTGGTTCCCAAGGATCGCTATGGAAGAAGATTTGAGATTCAATGTGCTCAAAGTGATATCCCAATGATTGTTGGAAGAGGGGGCGAGAACATCCGAATGCTTGAAAGGAGCTTCCACGTGAAACTAGATGTCAATAAATCAGAAAAAGATCCATTTATCTCTGGATATGCTATTGTGAAAGACAATATGCTTGCTATCCGAAAACGAACATTAATTATTAGCTTTCCAAAACAAATGAAAAATTCAAATATTCAGTTCTATACAGAAGACAAGATAAGCAGGAAAAAGAAACCATTTTTTGTAGGAACAACATCTCGATCAGGCAAAATCAGGTTATCGACTCGCAGTGATGCTGGTCGGATTTTTATAGAAAAACTAGAAACTAAACAAGAGATGATATACTGGAGACAGGTTTGAGAAACTGTTTATATTTCTCTAGTTGCCTGTAAATTCGCTTTATTTTCAGAGTGATTTAGAATGTTCAGTTGTATTCCTAGAGATTCCACGAAATTACTTTTTTGATATTAACGACCCCTTGAGACTTATTCTTCTTTGAATATCTCTCGAAGACGACGTAACTCCTTTAACATTTCTCCACGTAACTCAGCAATGCTTGTAGACCTTGCATCTGCTATTAGGTCAAGTGGTGACTCAGTTGGTTGGCTTGGCATGACACCAGGAGCAGGAGGAGCCGATAAAGGGCTGGGAGGTGGGGATGGTACTTGAGATGATGGAGCTGGGGGTCCAGTTGGAGGTGGCGTGGGTGGTGGTGCAGGTTTTGCTACTTCAGTAGGAGGTGGGGGTGATGGGGCGCTTGGTACAACTTCGGATGGTTCACCTAATGCAACATCGAAGAGTGTCTCCACTTCTTCAACACCAGAAACAATAGCCCCTGCTTTCCGGAATCTTTCTATTCTAGATTTAATATTTCGATTACGATACTGGTATTCCTTGACTATTGCTTCATATACGCGAGGCCGAAATTTATCTGCCCTAACTGCTTCTTTAAACTGATTGACCATATTTTCATGTGATTTGCTTAAAATCTCTAGATAGGCTATCATCTCACTTGATGAAGCTTCAATATCAGGTAGTCTCTCTACGCTTTCTATTAATCCTTCTAGGCCAATAAACTCTTCGGTTTCAAAGTACAGAATTGAACAAATGATTATAAGAGAAACAATTGTAATAATAATTCCATACATATAGAAAATATCCCATGTAGCTCCAAGGAAATCATTTCCGAGGAGTGTTCCAATAGCTGCTTCAATATCAGGTGATGTAGGAAGGACTAGAATCGTAGAAATAACAACAAGTATTATTCCCAAGAAAAGAGATAACAACCAAATATATCGTAATTTATAGATAGTTTTATGTAGTTGTTTTGAACTCACTAATAGTAGAACGGTCAATATTGTGAGAAGAGTGCCATAAACAAAATATATTACCCAATCTATATCAAGGTCTATTAATTCAGGATTAGTAAAAACTAAATAGGATCCTAATAATATACCAATCCCGATCAATGCACCCAATATCCAAAAAATTCTCAAACGATGAAGTACATTACGGAACCTTGTACTGGCGGTCAATAAAAGGGGTACCAATCCTAGGAACAATATTATAATTCCAAATAAGAAAAAATAGTCCCATCCTATTTCAGGTAATCCCATCTCAGTTAAATCGAATATTCCAAAAGAAATAACCATACTGATGATTTGCAGTAGAAGCCCAACAACAATGAAAAGTCCAAAGAGTAGTTTAAAATTCCATAAACGTTCACGATTTTGCACGCTAAATAAAAGTGGTGATAAACCAATAATAATCAGTAATGCTGCAACAATAAAATAATCAAACCATGTCTGGTATGAATCAAGTGGTTTAAGATAACCTTGGTCGCCTAGTTCAGGATAAGATAACATTGAATAAATCAACGTTATTAGTCCAAATCCAACCAAAAGGACTAAATGAACATATAGTTTCTTAACACCCCTCTTTGCACTAGCATCTAATACTGCAAGAACAGGAAAGAGTCCTATCAATAACAAGAAAAATCCAAACGCGGTTAAAATACGAAAATTAAATCCGAAAAATAACCTATTCCATGTCAGTGGATCTGAATCAATATTGACTGATGATGCTGCTCCTGTAAAAAAAAGAAAGCCAACGACCATGCTCATTATACCGATACCAGCTAATGTAAGAAGCACCCTTGATGATCTTACAACTGTTTTTCTCAACAAAATAATCTCCTAATCACCAATTCTGAAAAACCTATTATTATTATTATATCAAAAGTTTACTTATAAAGTCTA